>CAUZUN010000012.1:0-10624 GCA_963583115.1 Candidatus Thalassarchaeaceae archaeon | reverse complement strand
AGACTTCCTGCCATGGTCGCGAAATAGGCTGGAAAAACAATGGCGAAGACGACGGTGACCACCCAAATTGTAATCGCTCGCTGCGAGCCAAACAATTTCTCAGTCACATCCATACTTTCGCCTCATCTTGGATGGGGCGCTCCTTCGTTATCAATATAGCAGCGCGTCGGGCTCACCGTCGTTCAGGAAGTTGGGCTACCAAAATGGAACAATTGCGGTGTGCGAATTAGTCGTACTACCAGCATATGTTCCCACTCCAAGTGAAAACCAATCAACTCGCATCGATTAGCGGATTTACTCGAAGTCTTACTCGAGGGCTTACTTGAGGACTTACTCTTCTTCAGAGGAAATCCGCCATTCCTCAGGTGGCCAAGTGGGAAGATTTTGATTTGGCCACGCTCCCTTCGAGGTATCGATGCCCTGTTTTCGAAAGAGTCGCTTTGACCGTTTGAAAACAAGCAAGAAAAATCCTAGAGTTGACCGCTCGCCAAATGTCCATTTCCAAGGGCAGCGTGGGAGTCGAGCGGTCCATTCTGCGAATAGTTGTCGCCACTCATCCTCCAATTCGTTGGGAATCAGCCACTCAACAATTGTCAATGCGCCTGCCGAACCTCTGACGTGGCTGTAGGATTCCATCGCCACTTCGGTGAGAGGGCCGGTCTCAAGGACTAGTCCAATGGTTCTGGAGCCTTGTGCAATCGGCATGATGATCGCCCATCGGTCGACAAGCCTACTACCTCGAATTCTGCGAGAGTTCCAACCCGCCTCTTGAGCCATTTCTCTCAAAGCACGGACTGCCGCAGTGGGAGTCACACAGGTCTCGACTTTGAGATGGCGGGGTGGAAGCATGGTTACCACTTCTCTGCACATCGCCTGTCGCTTACTACTTTCGGAATAGTAGAAGCACCATCATTGTGACAAATTGGCGACGATATTTATGTCGAGCATTCGCACTACACAGCCCCGATTTGGGGCACGCAATTAGTTTGTTTCAAAACTATTACACTTAGCCGAACAGAGAACCGAGGCCCTCGAAGCTTGCGTCCTCCTCCTCTTCCTCGGCGGGTGCCTCCTCAGCGGGGGCAGCAGCGTCCGAGGCTGCGGGGGCGGCGCCAGCGGGTGCAGCGGCAGGGGCAGCGATAGCAGCGCTCATCGCTTCTCCAATATCCACACCATCGAGGCTCGCGACGAGCGCCTTTACGCGGGCGTCGTCTGAGGTCACGCCGGCGGATTTTAGAACCGCTCCGACATTTTTCTCGTTTATCTCGTTATCAGCCGAGTGCAATAGCATTGCAGCGTATACATACTCCATTTTTTTTCACTTCCTTTCAACCAAATAGGTCACCGAGGCCGTCGAATTCCGCGGCCTCTTCTTCCTCAGCGCTCTCCTCTTCAGGCGCATCTTCCGCTTCCTCGGATGAATCCGAGGTCGCTTCTTCGGTGCTTGCGACAGAAGCCGCAGCACCGAGCAGACCCGACAATTCTTCGTCGAGCGCGGAGGAATCTAGTTGCCCTGCTAGGGCGAGAGCGCGGGCGTTTGCCAGCGCGATGAACAGCGGAATAGTCTCGCTGTTGGAAATATTTGCTTCAACTGCAACAGCGATCGCTTCTCCACTCGCCTTCGAAAGTAGTGGACCAACTGTCTCTGGAGTGAACCAGCGAATGTTGCATGCTACATTGAACGAAGCGGAGACCGCTTGTGAAATGTTGTTGCTGAATCCTTCAAGGTCGAGGTCGAGGTCTTCTGGAGGCATAACGATGCCATCTTGAATCGCTCCACAGAGAATAATGCCGATTTCGATAGGCTTGATGTCCAACTTATCCAACATAAGTCCGAGTTCGCCACCGACGACATCGCCCTTCTTGACAGCGGTGACTGTCTTTTGGATCATCACCTTGCCCTTGTCAATCTTAGCTGGAATCCCAACCGCTGATAATTCACCAACGATTGGACCAGGTGCGAATTCTGTTGGTCCCGCTTCAACGATGATGTCTTCAGGTGCGACATCACCCTCTTTTGCTGCTCGACCGGTACGGGTCTTTTCCAACTCTGAAAAGAGCTTGAACGCGCTTAGTGAATCGCTGTGCACCAAAACTGGTTGAACAGCGCCTCCGAACAGCGTTTCAAGAGAATCAGCGTCGAGACCAGCCTCAATCCATGCCAGCCGAATCAGCGACTTCTTCGCCATCGTCATAGTCATAATTGAGCGCAAGTCATCACGCATACCGAGCATGGCTGTAGCCGGAACACCAGCCACATCGACAATTGCGAGGACTCCATCTTGCTTGAGAAGGTCCGCTAACTCTCCAACACGGTCTTTCTTCCAAGAGGCTGCTTTGGCTTCAATCACTCAATCACCTCTACTTTGACAGAAGGACCCATTGAGGTCTTGACATAGAGAGAGCGTATGTTTCCTGCGCCTCGTTCCAACTTGGAAGTAACTCGCTTCCAGACTTCCAAGGCGTTCTCAGAAATTTCATCTTCGCTCAGTGCACGGCTGCCGATGATTGTATGGAAAGTCACTTTGTCACGGCTTCTCACAATCGCAGTGTCTGAAAGACCTGCAGCAATCGCGCCAGGGTCGACATTGGGAGGCACCGGCCGAGGCATCTTTCCACGGGGACCGAGTACAACACCGAGGAAGCGACCGATAGTGGCCATGTGAGGCACTTCGGAGAGGAAGAAGTCGTGACGGTTAGCCATCTTTCGAGCGGCTTGGCGATTTCCACCATAATCTTCGATTGCTGAAGGGTCGATGACAGTGAGGCCAGCTTCGTTCGCCTTAGCTGCCATTTCTGCTCCAGCGAAGATTGCGATGCTTACTTCCTTACCACGCCCGCGAGGGAGGCGCACATTTTCTTCGATTCTGTTCGCCGGATTCTTGAGGTCGACATCCTTGATTGTGAATGCCATCTCGACGCTCTCTACGAACTTCCGTTCTGGTGCTCCTTCGAGCGCCTGCTTGATTGCTTGAGTAATGTTTTCTTCCATTTTTTCCCACCCCTGCGGTCGACGAGGTTTCCCTCTCCCGCAATCCGTGTTCAATCGAATCTGTCGTCGTATTCTCCCGCCTTCACCTTCACGATGAAATCCTTAGGCACGATGCCTTCGATGTGGCAGCGCATGGATACACAGGTACCCATCACTTCCAACGACCGATTCTTGACATTCTTGCCAGTCAAGTCAGCCGCTTTCTCGTTGGAAATCGTGATGACTTGGTCGAGTGTGATATTGTGGATTTCGGGGTCTGAACCGACATCGGTTTCCCCTTCCCAAGAGCCGTTGAACTTGATGCCCTTACCGATGACAGCGGTGCGGATTCTACGAGCGGTCCAGTTGTCTGACATCAGTTCACCTCAGTTCTCGGGTTCCCGCCGACTTCCTTCCTCTATTTAACCGCCGCGAACGCCCTACGGGCGTCACTCGCCGACCCTCTCAGTTACCCGAACATTGTCGGCTCGCATGGTGATGGGGATTGGTACAGGTGCCTCGAACAACTCGACGGTGACCTCTTCCTTTCCTTCCGCCACCTCGGTGACACGGGCTCTGTTGCCCTTGAAATGACCAACTCGAATCTCGACGATGCAGCCGACATCGATTCCTTCTGTTGCTGCCTTAGGCTCAAGATAATTGGAGACTACAGCCAGTGGTGCTTCTCCGGGTAATACCTTCGAACAACCTCGCAATGGGGTGGTTACACCACCGAGCCTGCCGATGAGTTTCTCGACATGGTGCTTGGCGCTCGCTTCAACGAAAATGTAGCCACGCATTGTTTGAGGGTGAATAACTGAGAAAATTTCTCCTTGAACGCTCTCAAGAGAGCCGGTGCCAGAAAGTCGAGCGCGGATTTCTTGGGCGATTTTCTGCTCTCTACCAATCGTGGTCTTGAGCATGTAGAGGAATGTTGAGACATCGCCGTACATTTCACCGAGTTGTGGAACGGTAGGCCGCTCCTGCATGACGCTGACTTCATCAGCGCCGGTAACCTCATCGGGGCTCAGCACATTCAGGAAGCCAGGGTCAACCCAGATGGCGTCGTCGTAGAGAGTCTGCGCCTCTACTTCGTTGGTGTCACTGACGAATAGGATTGGTACAACTTCGTTGAGTCTGTTGCCGAATTCGACTCCTCTTGCAGTACCGGTTCTGACATGGGTTAGAGATTCCAAGGGAATTCCGGTAGCATCGTTGATTCTGACCATTACCGCATTGAGGTCAGTCGCATCACCTACGCCATAGATTCCATCCCACTTGTTGGGGAAGTCAGCAACCATCTCACTGCGGTTGAGCAGCAGCACGGTATCCTCGTGTCGAATCAAAGCGATAAATCCATCAGACATACGAAATCCTCCATCGGGTTTTAACTGACAATCCAAGCGAAGAACTTGGGTAGTTCTGTATCCATTAGCCAAAGCATGACGAAGCCGATAAATCCGAGAATGAACATGCCAATCCCGCACACCCAAATGGTCTGTCGGAACTCCATCTTTGTCGGCTTACGAGCCATCCTCACAATCCTCGCCCACGAACCCTTTCCGAAGCTTCGAACCCAACTCTCAAACTGGTCTTGGCGGCCTTGAACCTTCTCTTCGAAGGAGCGATTGCTAGCATCGTGGCTGGACATGTATGAACCCCTTAGGGTTCACCCCGACCGGCGACCCCTCTTTAACATCAACGCTAAATCTCAATTGATGAATTCTAGGCTGCGGTTGCGCATCGTACGCATCTGCTGATGTGCATTCGCACCGAAAATCTGCTGACTTTTAACTCCGGTTAAAACGAGTAGCACACGGACTTCATTGCCCATGTTCTCATCGACTGTAGCACCCCAGATGATGCGCGCATAGGGATTGATTCTCTCCCTAATTTCTTGAGCACACATCTCAGCCTCTCCCAGTGTGAGGGAAGGTCCGCCGACAACATTGACCAGTGCCCCGCGGGCGTCTGAGATGTCGATGTCGAGCAGTGGTGACTGAAGCGCTTCTGCAGTCGCTGCTGCGGCACGGTTCTCGCCGGTCGCTTCGCCAAGTCCAATCATTGCCATTCCGCCGCCGTTGAGCATCACGCTGCGCAAGTCCTCAAAGTCGAGGTTGACCAACCCTTCTTTGGTAATCATTTCAGAGACTCCAGCGATTGAACGCATCAACAGTTCATCAGCAACTCGGAATGCCGCCTCAATCGGCAGGTCACGCACACCGTCGACCTCGAGCAACTTCTCGTTGGGCAGGACTACTACGGTGTCGCACACCTCTCGTAATCGCTCTAGCCCCCACTCGGCGTTCTGCCGGCGCAGGGTTCCCTCTGAAGCGAATGGATAGGTCACAACCGCGATAGTAAGCGCACCCGCAGACTTTGCCAACCGCGCCATCACATGAGCAGAACCGGTTCCGGTTCCACCACCAAGTCCAGCGGTCACGAAAGCCAAGTCACAGTCGATAACCGTCGAAGAGAGAGTTCTCTCTGACTCAAATGCGGCCTTCTCACCCTTCTCCGGGTCGCCACCGGCACCTCGACCTCGAGCGGTCCTGCCAATCAGCACTTTCTTCTCGACTTTTGAGCGCAGCAGATGCTGCGCGTCTGTATTCACCGCATATCCGGTGATAAAGTCGCCATCTAGCAACCCCTCCTCATGCAATCTTTGGACGGTATTGCAGCCGCAACCCCCACATCCATAGACTCTGATTCTTGGCGCTAAACTCGCTAGAAGCGAAACCAATTCGTTGTCATTCGGGGAAGGTGGGACCTCTTCTACAGTCTCTTCAGTCTCATCCTCTTGCAGTTCAAGCACTCTATCAATCAAATGACGCATGCCCGGAGGCTCGTTGAAGGTGCCTTAACTGTGACGCAGGCGACCTACACGCGAACGCCAATTAAGAGAGGGTCCCGCAATTGCCGAAATCGCGAAAAACGGGGGTTTTAGTGGGTGACGACTCCCCCGAAGTTCAAAGAGGGTAGTCGACTCTTGAGTGTTCTATGAGATACTCGGCTCCGATGATTGTGACGCTCTTTCTACTCTCTATTTTCGCAGGCTTCCTAGGTGGGGGGTTGGCCATTGGCTCGGATGTTGGCCCACAAGGTGAGGACGCTGAAGGGCAAACAGGTGGGCAGGGTGTAGGAGTTTCGGAACTTTCTGAGGCGGATGTAGTCTATGGTAGCGGAGCGGGCCTGTGGAGTTTGACAGACGGGCCACCGGTTCAAGCGGGCTGGTCTGCACTCAATTGGCAACCCGACCCACAAGGTGCAATTTGGGAGCTGGACATAAGCCCGGATGGCGAGCGATTGGCTGCGGTGGACATCACAGATAATCGGCTCTATGTTTGGAACATAAGTGACGGCAGAGTTCTGCTTTGGGTCGGCCACAGTAAAACGATTGTCGATGTGGTTTGGTTGTCCAACGATTGGGTTCTTGTCGCGGACGGCGAGACCGGCTGGTACTCTTACCAAGTGATTGACGACGGCTCATCTCGACCTCAAGCGAATGCACAGATGCGTTCAGGCGAATGGACTGATTCGATGACCGGCACCTACAACGGTTGGCTTTGGGGGCTTGATGCCTCCATCGACTATTCGACCGTCGTCTTCTGTGGTAATCTCGACCACATGAACATGGGAGGCGAAGTTGTGATTGCCGACCTCAATTATTTCATCGATGGTTCACCCCACAATGCGCGCCATTTCTTGCCGCAATACTGGAGTCCAGATTGTGATATCTCGTGGAATGGCACGATGGTTACTGCACTTGGTCGCAACATGACAACCTATCCAGATGGAGGTATAGGATATCGCGACCATGTCTACGGCATTGATGCAGGTACGGGGGCACTCCTCTGGGAGCGATTGGTTGGTGGTCCAAACAGCACCGCGTGGGCAATCGATTGGGAGCCAGGCGGCGTTGGCTACACAATCGCCTACAACCATCCGACTCCAAACCAACCCGGACAATGGGAAGGCGTCGCAACTCTCTACGACCCACCTACCGGAAATGTGGTCTGGTATTCTCCCATTCCACAGAATGTGAGTAGTCTTCGTTGGCTATCTGACGGGAATTATGTTGGAGTCGGACTTTACGACCCGGGAAGAATTTCGTTCATCGACTACAATGGCAACATACAGACCGACTTCGGCTGGCATTCGGTAATGTCAGGCAGCACCGGCCAGCCAGAAGATATCACTTCAGTCGCCACAATTCACAGACCTAATAGCGGTACGACCGACCAATGGATTGCATCGGGAGGGAAAGATGGAAGCATCGAAATTTGGTCGGTTGACCAGATGAATTTTGAGATTAAACCGATTAGAAGATTTGGACCTGATACCGTTAGGGAAATTGCAGTGGATGGAGTCCAAGACTTGGTTGGCATCGCAGAATCTTCGGGAACAATCACAGTTCGTTCAGGACAAAACGGTTCCATCGTTTCACAATGTTTCCACCCTGAGTTCGGCCAGTTCAAGTACAACATACCGAATGTGAAATCGGTCGCTTGGGGGCCCGGTTGGTTAGCAGGCGGTTTCAGTGATGGGGTCGTTCTCGGCTGCGACATGGATAACAAGTGGGCTTGGCAATTTGACCTCAGAAGTCATAGAACGGTGGGCTCGTTTGGTCGGGTCGCAGTTCATCCAAACGGCCAGTATATCGCAATCTCATGGAGTGAGAATCTCACTGATTCCACGAAGGACGGCAAGGTGGCAATCGTTGACCCCTTATCGCAGCAGATTTTGGCTGAGTGGTCATACCCAGAAACGCATTGGACACTCGACTTCAACGAATTTGGCGAAAAACTCGCTTCCGTTGGACAATCTGGAAATGTTCGGATTTGGAATACCAGCGACCCCAATCCTGCAAACTGGATGGATGACGGCTCGCCTTATGCTCATCAAGGATATGTCGGCGTCTGCAAGTGGATGCCAGGTGGTCCCGATGTACTGATTACTGCGGGTTGGGATAAACAACTCATCTTCTACGATATTGTGGGACAAGCACCAATGCAGCAGTTCACGCTTCTCAATGAGGCGTTCTCGTTCACATTTCTGATGTCGGAAGGTCTGATAGCGGTCGGTACCGGCGATGCCTCCACCTCGTCGACGGGCCAGATTGAATTCTTCGACATGGCTAACGGTACCCGTTCAGACACCTACAATTTCACCCATATACCGCGCGGCCTCGGCTCTCTTCCCTCTGACGAATCACCTGTGGTTGCGAACCATTCAGGCACTTTCCTCACTCTGAAAAGAGATGCTGATGGAGATGGTTGGCTCGATAATGACGATGCATTCCCTAACGACCCAACACAACATGAGGATACCGACCAAGATGGTTGGGGAGATGATTCGAGCCAGCAGAACGGCGATGGTTGTCCAACCGTGGTTGGAACTAGCACTGAGGATAGGTTTGGCTGTCCAGATTCTGATGGTGATGGTTACAGTGACCCCGACGGCGGTTGGCTGGCACACCCGGGTGGTGGCGGTGACGCATTTGTTTCCAACCCGGCGCAATGGTACGATACTGATGGCGACGGACATGGTGATAACTACACTTTCCAAGTTGGCAACAATGATCTGCGTGAGGCTGAATCTGGAGATGCTTTCTACAATGATTCAAGCCAATACAGGGATAGGGACGGTGACGATTGTGGTGACAATTACTCCTACACTCTCGATAACGGATTGAGAATCAATGAGTTGGGCGACGCCTTCCTAACCGATGCCTCACAGTGTAACGACTTCGATGGCGATGGATATGGTGACAACTACACCTACGAGCTCGGTGGTGATGGGTTGCGAATTGAGAATGGTGACGCGTTCACGGACGACAACCTCGCTTGGTCGGACCTTGATGGCGATGGCTGTCCAACAGATTCTGCTACAGGCTTGGACATCGACCTTCATCCAACAAACCCAGACGCTTGCACAGAAGAGATTCCCTTCACAGGGTTGGAGGGTCTCAATCTCACAATCAGCAACGACGCTAACCTTTGGCAGGTCAACATCTCGTGGACGGGGGCAGACCCCAACACGCTGCAAATCTTGCTATCCACAGCAGAAACTGATGCCGATGGCAATCCAATATCTGACGATTATGTCACCCGTCAAGTTTGGACCACACTGGGGTCTGTTGAAGAGTCGATTCCCATCGATAGAGCAACCTCCAACTTTGGGCGGTTACATGTTCACCTCGTCGTCGCTCCCAATTCAGGTGATTCACTAGAACAGAACTGGAGTGCGCTTTGGGTTAACCAGAGCACCGATGGTGGAGCCACCGACAATGGCACTGACCCCAACGGAGGTGGCACCGACGGAGGTGGAACTGACGGCGGCGGCACAAACGGCGGCGGCTCCGGTACCGATGATGGTGGCGGCAGTGATAGCGGCGGAGGCGGCGAGGAGCCGCAAACGGATGACGGAAATTCAAATCCCACTTTGTTGCTTGCGATTGCTGCCGGATTCATGGTTGTCATCTTGGGGCTGCTCTTCTTCGCGACGAGATTCAACCGTAGCACGACCGAAATCGTAGAAGGCGCATATTCCCAAACTCAAGGGCAGACCACCGTTCCACCTCAGCCTCAGGTTCTTCCCCCCTGCAAGGTGTGCGATGGGCCGGTCCAAGAGGTAGTCCATCAGGGCAACCTGTGGAGCTGGTGTCCGAACTGTAGAGCGTGGCTTGACTTCCTCGGCAAACAGTGAGTGGTTCTTTTCGGCCTTGGGTGCAGCGAATACCTATCGCTCGCTGAGCCGTGAGCGATTGTGACGGGACTCACATCGGATTCAATCTAATTTTGCCGGCCGCTATTCCGGCCGGCTGGACTGCGAGTATTCGTGGTAGTCGACGGCAGGCTGGAGCGAGTCGATAGCCGTCTGAAGTCGAGCATTCGCCGCTTGCTCTCCTGAAGCGATAGATTCCATCTGACTGCGAAATTCACTCGCTTTTTGTTTGAGGGCCACCGCTTGGGCTGCCGGAAGAGCGAGCGCAGGGGTACACCATCTGTCCAAATCGGCTAGAAGCCGTTCTAGTGAGTGAGCGGAATCTCCTTCTGGCACCAGAACAAATTCTTCACCAACTCTGTTGACAGGACCTGCGGCAGCGAGTACAGCATCGAGTTGTTTCGCTGCCTTACCCGCCTTTTTCAGATGGCCTTTCAATTTCTCATGACTTTCAAGAGGCCTCAGTGAAGCCTCCAAGTTGTATTTCCCTCCTTTGCGAGCAGCCTTGAAGGCTGAAATGGCGGGCCCAAATTTTCCGTTTCCAAGATGTGAGCGGCCGGTTTGAATTGAGTCACTTGAGAGGAATGCGTTGACCGCGGCTGCACTCTCCCCATCACCCGCGCGTGAGAGTTGCCGGGCTAGCCGTTTTCTCTCTGAGTCTCGCTGTTTTCCGGCCCGTATACTCTGCTTCCATTTGCCTCGAATTTCAAGGATTGAGGCGTGGTCACGCAATCCTTCGACGAGAAGACGCTGTCTTGTCAGGTCCCGCTTCTTGTCAGCAAGTAACATTGCGCACAATTCTTCTGCCATCACTTCGGCGATTTCGAGCCTGCCATCGCCGACATAACTGCGAATTTGTTCAACCACCTTGGTTGGGTCATCCATGCCGAACAACTGACTCTCCTCACTTCCCGAGAGTGGGTCCTA
>CAUZUN010000011.1:0-10714 GCA_963583115.1 Candidatus Thalassarchaeaceae archaeon | reverse complement strand
TGACTTCGCGACCTGCACCATTCGTCCACCAAGAACTGTCAGTCGGGTCGTTTTTCCGACCCGAGTTAACCAGAATGTGTTGAACATCCCTCCAAGTGAGGTTTTGGTTGGCGTCGAGCAGGAGTGCCAGAACACCAGAAACCAAGGGGGTGGCGGAGGAGGTTCCGCCGAAATTGTCGGTGTAGTCACTGCTTGTGTAGCCCGATGAGCCTTCGATATCGGTGGTCGTGATGCCCTCTCCGTCGCCGTCAGATTGGGTCGTTAGCAGAATGTTCGCGCCCGGTTCCGAGTACCACGATTGTTCGCCCTGATGGGTGATTGCTGCGACTGCGATTGTGAAGCGGGAGTTTGCGTAGCCATCCATATTTCCGTCATCGCCGTTGGCGAGACCATTGCCCGCTGCCCAGGTGATGAGGTTCCCATATCCACCTCTTCCCAGATACGCATCCGACTCAAAGACCGCCAAGGTGAGTGGTCCCGGGGCTTCCAAAGTGCGACCGTTATCACTCGGTCCCCACGAGTTGGAGTAGATGTCAATTGACTGCCTTTCGTGTGAGATTGCGTTTGCTTCCTTGGTGTCAGTAAGACTGCAGGAGATGAGTCGGATTCCGGCAAGCCCGGCAGCGGGAGCCGCTCCCGATACGCCGAGGCTGTTGTTGCCGACCGCGGCTGCTACGCCTGCGGCGGCGGTCCCGTGAGCGTCCCAGTTCGATGGGTTGGGATTTCCGTCGTTGCCGCAGTAGTCGTAGTCCAGACTGCTTTCATAGTAGTCGTCAAGGTCGGGATGGTCCCAGTCGAGACCATCATCGACTATTCCGATGACTACGCCGCTGCCGTTGTAGGTGTTCCAAACTCCGGTGACATTTGCATCCTCTCCAGCCAGTCCGCTAGTTTGGCCGGTGTTGCGAAGGTGCCATTGGTCTGAGAACTTGGTGTCGTTGGGAATGAGGCGTGGCTCAACCTCTTTCTCGACCAGCGGATATGCGACCTCAACGATTCCAACTGCTTGTAATTTAGCGAAATGAGAGGGTGCATTGAGAGAGGTCACCCCGTCAAACAGACTGGCCCCGCTACCACCGTCACGGTCGAGTTCAACAATCCAAGTGTCTGGCAGGTGCACGGCTTCCTCTCCGAGAGGAATTGCGCTGACCGCCACCCATTGGTGAGCCGAAGTGAGTTCAGAATCGTTGTATTGGGATAGGTCACTCACTCTTGCAAATGCGGCCCTGACTGAGGGTGAAAACTGGCTGAAAATTGGAGATTCATCGCCATATTCGATTGGCGCCCCCAGTGAACTGGTCAACCCACTATCCGAACGGCTTTTCGAGTCACCAGCCCTAGACTGGTCGGTTGCGGCGACAAGAGGTGAAAGGCTCGCGAGTATGAGCACGCATGCGATTGCGAGCCTATGCATGGCCTACAGGCCATGCGGCTGGGTTATGTTGCTATCCCTCCAATGATTCTCAAGAATCGATGAATGATTTGACAGCAGCCTCGACTTCATCGTCAGGCATCAGTCGGCGTTGGTTCTTAGCGATTTCAAAGAGGTGAGCCACCAACTCATCACTCGCTTCGTAGCCCCGCTGCTCAAGCCACCAGACGATGTTGGAGCGGCCTGACATGTGGCCGATTCGAATTACTTGTTGAAGTCCGTAGTCAGCGGCTGGAACGCCCGAATAGACTCGGTCGGCGAGCCAATGGTCGCCCTTTTTCATCGCCTTCACCACTGCGGACGCGTGGACACCAGTCCCGGTCTCGAAGGCGTCTTTGCCGAACACTGGATAGTTTCGAGGTAGTGCAACCTCGACATACTCGTGCGCTTTCAACATGTATTCATTCAACAAGGTAAGGTCGTTATTGATGACTCCCATCAGGCTCAGGTTGACCAGCGTCTGGTCGAGCGGAGCGTTGCCGGCCCGCTCTCCGATTCCCAGAGCAGTCCCATGAATCACATCGGCTCCCACCTCTGCTGCAGCCAAGTTGTTCGCCACCCCAAGCCCGCGGTCTTGGTGACCGTGCCAGTTCACCTCAATATCGCGGCGTTTCACCCCAGCGTCTGGAATCACCTCATCTTGAATGAAGGTGAGAAGTTGTTTGACACCGTTTGGCGTCACATGGCCACAGGTGTCACAGACACAAATTCGGTCAGCACCCAACTCGATTGCCCGCGTATAGACCGCCTTGATTTCCTCGGGTTTGGAGCGGGTGGTGTCTTCTGTCACGAACATCACGGGAATGTCGTTGTCGACCGCGAATGAAACCGCCTTCTCAGCGGTTGAAAGGATTCGCTCCATCGTCCAGTTTTCCGCATACTGTCGAATCGGGCTGGTTCCCAAAAATGCACTCGCCTGAATTTGAATCTCATGCTTCGCCTGCAAATCTACTAGCGGCTCGATGTCCGAGACAACCGTTCTGACAGCACAGCCCGGCCTAATTTGGTAGTCGTTTTCGACGATGTGAGTCAGCATGGCATCGATGTGACTGATGTGGAAAGGGCCCGCCCCGGGAAGTCCGAGGTCCACTTTTTGGATGCCCAGTTTCTCCATGTAAGTGAGCAGTTCAACCTTTTCCTCAATTGTCGGGTTGCGCGCACTGGGGGATTGCAGCCCGTCACGCAGCGTCTCATCGTCAAACCAAATCGGATGTGGATGGTTGGATTCATCCCGCGAAAAGTCGTAATTTACAACATTCCAATCGTAGATTAGGTCGCTCTCCTGCACAAACTCCTCTCCAACCCGGTCACGCCGGCAAGACGCCAAGAACGCGCCAAGCGTTTAGACTCAACGATGGCCTTTGCCGTCAGTTTCAGCACACAGACACTGAGTCACGGAGAGAATAGGGTCACTCGATTTCACGTCTTGGCTTGTAACTTTCACTTGAATCGAGCGATTACTCGCCACAGTTCACGACCGCCACCGACTAGAAGCAAGACTAGAGCGAGTTGGTAGAAGGCGAGAGCCAACACCATTGTCGTGAACATGAGCGCAAGATAGCGCATTGAGACCATGAACGAATTGAATGCGGTTGGGATTCGACCCTTCTCATCTCTTTGCTCACGCAGGTTGATGTTGAGAACTGACTGGTTGTACCAGATTCCGAGTGCGAGTGCGGTCGCGAAGTAAGTCGTTGAGACCGCCCAAGCGGTAGACCACTCGCCTGCTTGCTCCCCAAAGCCCCACATCACCGGGTCGATGAACATCGCTGAAATCCCGATAAGAAGCGCGCTGTAGACCCGCATTTCGACCAGCGTGTGAGGGCCTCCTTTCACTGAAGGCATCATCGGGACATTGGCGGCGCTGTATTCCCGGTCACGGAACAGCGCGAGAGCCCAGAAATGAGGTGGAGTCCAAAGGAAGATTACCAAAAACATCAGCCACGGAAGGGCGGCGCCGAGGTTGAAAGCAGCACCGATATCCCAGAAGTTTGCCATTGTTAGGTTCTCATTTGCTGCTGCCCAACCGATGAGAGGTGGAGTCGAGCCGGCAATTCCTCCTATCACGATGTTTTGGGTCGTCGCTCGCTTCAACCACATCGTGTAGATGAGGACATAGAAAATGACACTGAACGCCGCCCAAAATGCCGCGACTTCGTTAGCGAGCGAGATGAACCAAATTGTTCCGACAACCGCCAAGAAAAAGCCGAAAAAGAGGGCGGTACGAGGCTCGACATCACCGGCTGGAACAGGCCGGGTCGCAGTCCTGGCCATGAATGGGTCAATATCCGCATCGAACCACATGTTCATTGAATTAGCACCGCCGGCGGTGAGGAATCCTCCCACAAAGACGACAAGACAAGTCCAAAGAGTTTCAGAAATGTTGAATCCGTTGCCAAGATGCCATTGGATGATGTCATGCGCTAGCACAGCACAGAGAGCGGTCACCTGTAACAAGGCAATCACGGTCGGCTTCATCAAAGCGAACAGAGAACCCAAGGTTCCCCCTCCCTCGAAGTCGGGCATCGCTTCAGCCATTGAACCAACTCGGGAAGGGCCCCGTCTATCAAACAGCCCCTAATCTGTGGGTGGACATTCACTACTCTTCGTCTGAACCATCGCTGCCACTCACGCTTCCGCCAGCCGCCAACTCGCTTCCGCTCACGCCTCTACCAGCTGCCAATGCGCTGCCTGAACGGTTTAGCCGGCAGATGAGCAGCGTGAATGAAAGCAGCAGTATGGAATCTATCGCCAGCGAGAGATGTAGAAGTGAAATCCATTCCGGAAATCCATCTGCACCGGCCCCGAGAATCACATAGGAAGCCCCGGCGAGAATGTTGAGGAGGAAGGCCAGAACACCCAGCCCGAAGATTACCTCAAGCGGTTTTGCTGAGCCCGAAGTTTCTTTTCGGAATTGAAGAAAACCCTTCACCAAAAAAATACCTACAATGAGTACTGCGAGCCGGTGAACCCACGCCGCGTGAACCGCTGGATTTTCCAAACCGCCTGGAATCAGTGCCCCTTGACAGAGCGGCCAGCCCTGCATCCAGCCGACGCTACAACCTTGGTTGAACGAGCCTCCACCGCCCGTTGAGACCCAGACGCCGAGCAGAATCACCGGAAGAGTCGCACCGGTGAGAAGGGAGAGTCGCCACTCTTGACTCCCGACCACTTCGGGGGTAGTTTTTGCCCAATCTGGCAGACTTCCCACATCGCGCCGCCAAATGACCCACCACCAGAATAGACAACTTGTGTAGAGGACTGCAAACAGTAGGTGCAGCACTACGGTCCAAGAGACATTGTCGTAACGAACCGTAATTGCTCCAATCGCCCCTTGTGTGACTACCAGCGCGAGCGAGGCGAGCGCTGCCTTCCAATTTTCGTCGGAGAGTCGATTTGAGTCACCTGAGGTCCTGCCGTCGGTCTTGGCGAATTGGCTCCGATTTTTTCGCACGAGAAATACTCCCAAAAGGACTACTGCGCCAGACATTGTTGCGAGTAATCGATGGATCCATTCGGTGAAAATCTCAAAGGTTGAGTATCGATGTTCCATGCCGCGTGAGTCATATTCGCCTGTTTCAGCGTACCAAGTCGCTTGCTCCTCCTCGGAAATATCGAACCCGAAGGTGCCGAAACAGGTCGGCCAGTCTGGGCAGGATTCCCCTGCATCACTGATTCGGACGAAGCCGCCAGCCAAAATCACGGTCAATGCCATGATGCCCAAAATAAGCGGCAGATTGCTCGCCCAATTCGACTCTTCCACAGACTCCCTCCGTTGGAGTGGTCTATATCAATCAACGGCTGAGGGCTCTTCACATGGAGTCGGTTCGCAGTGAAATTTCGACCACCGCAGCGACCGTTTCGTCTCTTCAGCCGCTGCTTCCAAGCCTGCTTGTCGGCCTCTTCCTTTTGTCAACAATTTCCTCGATTGGAGAAGTAGCACAAGCGGCTCAAACTGATGATGGCGAAGATGACCCAGCGGATTTTGCAGGTTCTTCTGGAACTGAATCGGGGGCGGTTGTCGCTGCGCTTGTCATGGAATTGGAAGGTCAATCGGGCAACAGTTCGGAGGCAGTTTTCGCACCCCACATAGTCGAACTTTACACCGCGACTTGGTGCATTCCCTGCCGAACAGCCGAGCAGGAGGTTGGTGAACTCGAAGTGTGGTGGCCAGCGGTTTTGGTCCTCGCACAACATTCGTCTACAAACAGCCCAGATGAACTGGCTACAGAACAGAGCGCCGGGCTGAAAGATTACTATGGAATAGGCGGCTATCCAACACTTCTCATCGATGGCCATTGGACTCTTCTCGGCGAAGAACAATCGAAAGACCTTCAGAGTCTTTTGACAAATTTGAGCGATGCAGGGTTGGCAGTATCAAGCCCGGAGTTTTCATTGAATTGGAGCCGCACTGGTAGCACAATTTCGGCCGATTGGTCTTATGTAGGCGGTGAGAATTACAGCCTTGACTTGCTAGTGGTGCAAGATGAAGTTGAATGGCCAAACACGATTCTGGCAATCGATGAAATCGTTACTGGAGGAGTCACAAATCGCTCAATGAATGGAAGCGCAGAATTCGAAATCAGTTCGGCTGGCAGTAACACTCGCCTCGTCGCCATCTTCCGAGTCACAGGAGAACCGGTTACCAGAACAGGCTCTGACACCCCCGTTTTCGGTAGCCTCCCAAATAGTTGGACACCACCTCCCGAAGTACGCTCAATCTCAGGAAAAGCGGTATTCGGAATCACCGTCGTTTTGGTAATAGTGGCACTCGTTCCAATGCGCCATACCCTGCCGGTACTTTGGCGAAAAAGTGCACCACCGGCGGCCAAAATCGAAGAAGAATGAACGCTTCAAATCCCGATGCCCTTATGAGAGAGGCTTAGGTCGGCGGCACACAGACATAGTCTGTGGTTGAAAGTCATGGTTGAACCAGCACGTCCCCACACCCGATTTGAGAAGGCACGCATCGTCGGAGCCCGAGCATTGCAAATCAGCATGGGCGCTCCGCTCTATGTCACTGAAAGTGAACTTCGAGAGAGTTTCCGCAGCGAGTTGGTTACGCTGTATGGAGTCGATGAAGTCAACATCAGATTCGTTCTTGACCCGCTCAAGATTGCTACACTCGAATACGAGAAGCACTTGATTCCAATCGATGTGGACCCTCACCTCGATTAAGTCGCTGGCTTAGCCTGCGAATCAATTTGCACATCGTTGTCAATTTTGACTTTGATTCCATTTGCAGGATTGATATCAAATTTCTATGAGCATGGCGACAGCATTTCCGCCGCCGAGGCAAATTGTTGCGATTCCCTTGCCGCCACCATTTCTTTGTAATCCATTGATGAGAGTCATCAGGATTCTCGCACCGGTCGCACCCAATGGGTGGCCGATGGCGACTGCGCCGCCGTGAATGTTGAATTTCTCATCGGGAATTCCTAGTTCGTTCGCTACTGCACACGATGCGGAGGCGAACGCTTCGTTGTGTTCAATCTGGGCGATTTCGTCGATGGTCAATCCGTTTCGTTGGAGCAGAGTCTCTACTGCTGGCATCGGTGCTGCCATCACTCGCTCCGGCTCGACACCACTCGTCGTTTGGTCGAGAATTGTTGCAAGCACTGGCCAGCCCTCCTTTTCCGCTCGCGCTCGAGAAGCGACGAGAATGGCAGCACCGCCATCAGAAATTTGGCTGGCATTTCCAGCGGTGACCTGTCCGTCCTCTTGGAAGACTGGGGAAAGTTCTGCGAGGCTTTCGCAGGTGGTTCCAGCCCGGATTCCCTCATCGGTCTCTATCGCCACTTCGTTGCCATCGCGGTCGAGCCCATCCAAAGTGAAGGTCTCAAAGTCCATCCAACCTGCTTCCCAAGCAGCGGATGCAAGTCGGTGAGAACGAGCGGCGAATGCATCGGATTCCTCCCGCGAGATATCAAATTCGGAGGCGACGGTCTCTCCTGTATTCCCCATGTGCTCGTCGTTGTAGGCGTCCCAAAGACCGTCGTGAACCAGAATACTCTGCATTTCGTCATACTCGTTGCGTCCTGTTTTTTTGGCGAAATGCGGCGCGTTTGACATCGATTCCATGCCGCCGGCGATTACCACTTCATATTCGCCGGCGCGAATCGCACTCGCACCGATCATCACCGCTTTGAGACTAGAACCGCACACTTTGTTGATGGTGAGACAGGGAGTAGAGTAGGGAAGCCCAGCATAGATAGCAACCTGTCTTGCGGGCGCTTGACCAGCCCCCGCCTGCAATACTTGCCCAAATATGAGCTCATCAACGATACCATTCGCGGCAACGATTCCAGCCCGTTCGAGCAATTCCATGACCGCAACGGCACCCAACTCAGTTGCCGAATGACCGCGTAGGCCACCCCGAAATTTTCCAACAGGAGTGCGCGCAACAGCACAGATGACCGGCTCAGCCATTGAAGCGAGGGTTCAGCCCCTCCTCTTTCAAGACTCGCCTGCGAAGCCATAGAAGTGAGGCTCGCGCAACTTGGGAAGCGCCTCTTTCTTCATCAGCAGCGTTCTAACCGCCCAGAGGTCGACAAAGATTCGATATCGCGTCGTCATGTCTAGGTAATCAACACCCGATGAGCCACCGGTTCCAATTCGCCGACCGATAATCCGCTCCACCATGCGCGCGTGCGCAGTTCGCCAGAGCAGCATTGACTCCTCCAACTCAACCACAGCATCGATTAGTGTCCTCGGCCAGGCGAGAAGTGGCAACTCCCGGTACGACTCAATGAACAACAATCCGGCTCGAGCCCTGTCCACAACTCCGTCAGGCATCAGGTAGTCGCGGGCTGACTCAGCAGCGCCAGAAAAGCGCTCCTCGACAGCCGACATATCCTGCACACCCTGCTCTCGCAACTTGTCCAGCGCCGCTTGCGACAACTTCGCTTGGCCGGCCTGATATTCTTCGATGAACTCCTTGACCGTTTCTTCGTCACCCGCATCACCGACCATCGAGCCTTGAATCGGAGTTCTGAGTAGCCAGCGGTTGACCGCAGCAGCGAGCGAAGTCGCTTCAGCGGCCCCCTCCAACTGTCCGAGAATCTCTTTGTCCTGCTCCGAACGGTCAGCCAACTTTCGGAAGTGGGCCAATGGGTCCATCTCAGCGACCCGCCTTGAATCATCCAAGCCGAGAATTATTTCCAGTTCGCGCATCTGGAACGATTCGAAACCTGAGGCAGTACCGAGTCCATCTCGGAAGGCGAGGAAGTCTTGGGGGGTTAGAGTCTCCATGACCTTCCACTGGTTGGCCATTAGTCGGAAAATTTCGGTCACCCGACCCATGTGGTGGACCGCCTTCGGAACTTCCGCTTCTGGAACCAGATTCTGGTCGAGAATGTCGCGCACCAATTTCAGTTCTGAAATTATCAGTTTGAACCATAATTCAAACGATTGATGCACGATAACGAAGTGCAATTCGTCGCCAGTTTGGGATTCGTCACCTTGCAAAGAGAGCAATTCGTGGAGATTCAGATAATCCGCGTATGTCCGACTTTCGCCCCCGCCTACATCTTCTGCCATACGCCGCCGACTCACGCCGACGCTTAACGAATCTCCGCCGGAGCCGCTCTGTGAAGGAGGACCTTCCGTCACTCTCATTTAGTGGTCCCGTCAGCCGTCCCTAATGGCCGACACCTCCGGACAACTATCCGCGTGGCTCGCGGACTACGACCCGTCCCAAATCACGATTGGTGTGGTGGCTTCCCACTCCTCTCTCCAAATCCTCCATGGCGCCCGCGCTGAGGGCTTTCGGACTCTCGGAATTGCAGTCGGAAAGAACCGCGCGAAGATGTACAAAGCGTTCCCCGGTGCTGAGCCTGATGAATGGTTGATTCTTGATGATTACAAGGAGATGTTGGAGCGAGCCGATTGGTTCCGTGAGCGTAATGTCATCGTGATTCCACACGGCTCGCTCGTCGAATATTTGGGGGCAGACAATTTCATTGATTTGCAAGTGCCAACTTTCGGAAATCGTAGGATTCTGAAGTGGGAGTCCAGCCGCGAGGCGCAGCGGGAGTGGTTGGAGTTAGGTGGTTTGTCAATGCCGAAGGTGATTGAGGACCCGCACGACATCGATGGTCCGGTGATTGTCAAGTACGCAGGAGCGAAAGGTGGCAGAGGCTACTTCATCGCCAGAAATTTTAGGGATTTCCGCAGAAATGTCGATTTGGAAGAACATTTCACAATCCAAGAGTACATTTTGGGAACTCGTTACTACATGCAGTTTTACTTCGACCCGATTCCCGACGACGGCTACCAGGTTGACGGCATGGGTTCACACGATGGAGAGCAACTCGGCCGCCTTGAGTTGCTGACGATTGACAGACGGGATGAGGCGAATGTCGACGAATTCTACAAGTTGGGTTCTCTACGAGATTTACGAGAGATGAACATCGAGCCTTCTTTTGTGGTGACTGGAAACGCAGAGGTCGTACTGAGAGAATCACTCCTCCCCGAAGCGTTCGTTCTCGCCGAGGCTGCGGTCGCCTCCTCACTTGAGTTGGAAGAAGACTCGAGAGGGATGGTTGGGCCATTCTGTTTAGAGTGCATTGTTACCGACCAACTTGAGTTCCGGGTGTTTGAGGTGTCAGCAAGAATAGTCGCTGGAAGCAATGTCAGCATCGGTGGTTCACCCTATACCAATGTCAACGAGTTAGACATGAGTGTTGGACGCAGAATCGCTCGCTCTATCCGAAAAGCACTCGAAAAAGACCGACTCGAAGACATCCTCAGTTGAACTGTGAAATCTTTTTTTTCCTGATACTAATATCACTCTCCAAATTTCACAATTTTATGAACTGTTCTCGTTCTCCGGTCTATTGATTTTCGACTCATGGCCACTCTGGCACATCGCCCTCATCGTTCCAAGCGGCCTTCTCATACCGGTCGTGATAGCATCGTTCTATCCGATAGAGCAGATTGAGGTCACGCACGAGGATGAAGAGAAAATCGAACAACTTCGGTTCACAAAGGTGCTGACGAGGGTGATGATTGTGGTTTGTCCAATAGCGTGGTGGCTGTTGCCGGGACTCTCGTTCTCGATGACATCTGGTTACAATTCCTCACTTTCAGTTGAGGATACCGCGGTCCTCAAGAACTTGCACATTACCAGATGGAAGGCAGGCGAGCACATCGTCTTGAACGATGCCCGTCGCCTTTGCAATTTTGTTGGCGAGCGCCTCCTTCTTGACAGTACCCGGCCCAATCCGGAGCCACCGCTCGCACCAATTCGTCACAGCCTCATGAGTCCCGGTAAGAGGCAAC
>CAUZUN010000010.1:0-10735 GCA_963583115.1 Candidatus Thalassarchaeaceae archaeon | reverse complement strand
CAGCGCTCCATACGCGACTCCCGGTGGAGACACCGATGGTATCGCAGGCATCGATTGCGAAATCGACTATGACTGGGACAGTGACAACGACCGCTGGCGCCCCTTCGACTACGACTACGACCATGTATGGGATTGGTTCGATGTTGACATGGGAGGCACGGCCAACCCGGACAATCCACTCTTCGAACCGAGCTGGAATCCAGCCGACCTCGCTTGGGACCTCGATGACGATGGTCTCATTAACGAGGTCGACCCATATATGCTGAATCACACCAATGAGGTTAACACTTGGAATTGTGAGTGGGAAGTAGGAGGTAATCCACCTACCGTAGGAGGGGGTTTCGAGGATGTTACGAATAACCCGAACGCGGAGGATGGCGACGGCGACGGCCAACCCGGCGGCTCGAATACACTATGCATCACCCAGCGTGCATCCTACACAGGAAACACCGACTGGGACGGCGACGGAATACCAAATTGGGATGATGTCGATGATGACAACGACGGCATTCCAGATTACTTGGATATCGACGACGACTGCGACCTCGACAACGACGACGACATTCACCAACTCAACGGTAGCCGATACCGTGACGACGGTGTCAACTCGATTGATACCGACATCGATGGAGATGGTCTACAGAATGACGAGGATTGGGACGATGACAACGATGGAATCGCCGACCTTTTCGACCCTGATGACGGCAACTGTGGCGAAGTAGATTTGGACCAGTCCGACGCTTTCGCTGTGCCTTGGTACACTCTAGGTGATGGCGGTAATCTCGATGGTAGTGGAGATACCCAGCGGTTCACAGACAACATCACCGACCATTGGAACATGACTTTCCTACTGAATCCGTTTGATTCAACCCAGAATTTTTATCTCAATTACAATGGTGATACCCCGACAACCAACCCAGCAACCTCGGGTACTGTTCCAGAATTCTACTGGACTTATCTCGCCCGTTGGAGCAACTGGAATGGCGACAACAAGTGGGATATTGATAGCGATGGAGACACTCTTTCCAACGGACTTGACATCGACCAAGACGCAGATGGTCTGCCTAATTGGTGGGACCAAGACGAGGGTAACGACGGCATCTTGGATGTCGACGACCCGAAGATGGGTGGCACACTCGACTATGGTGAATGTGGCTACATCGTACAACCTCAGCAGGTTTCCGGCGCAGCATCAACTGGCCTAGTATGTGGGTACGAATATGCGCTGCAGTATGGCTATCCACTAAACGGGTTTAGTTCTTCGATGGGAGTTCCATACAGCGTTCGACCCGACTCGAGTTATTCGGATGGACCCTATGATGGCGCTAACTCCAACGCTAATTGGCAATGCAACAGCCAGTGCTATCACTACGAGTTTGGCGGAACGGTTTTCACTTCAAGCAACTACACAGCACTTGCGCACAATCGTGACCTTTTCACAACCTACATCGGCATGAAGTGGCAGATTTTCTCTTGGAATACAGACACCAATGGTAATTGGTTCCCTGATGAGTTTGCTGACCATCTAGAGGATGAGGTAGACCCCGATGATGACTGTGGTGCACCGCTTGGTGGTGGTGCTCCCGACCCGACTTGCATGTTCAACGATACAGCTGACCTCGACGACGACTTCGACGCAATCTACGATCTATGGGATGTTGACGACGATAATGATGGGATTTGGGATTTCTTTGAGGTAGACACTAATTCCGACCTCGATGACGACGCGGGTACAATTCCGCCGGGCAACTTCTTCATCGGTCTCAACTGCCAGGACCAAGACGACGACGGTCAGGATTCTGACCCTGATGGAGATGGTTGGTACCAAGCGATTTGGGATAAAGGGACGATGGGACAGGGCATGCTCTTCCCAGAGTTCTACGATGTTGATAACGACAACGATGGTGTTCCAGACGGCGAAGATTGGGATGATGACAATGACGGTAACGCGGATGTTCTGCAAGAACTGGTTGCCGGTTGTTTCACTGGTGAAGAGCAGTCCATCTGGGACCACGACAACGATGGCATTCCAGACTGGGCAGACGACGATTGGGATGGCGACGGTCGCTCCAACGCCGACGAGTTGCTCACCGCCACACCTCTAGTATCGCCTTGGGACCACGACAACGATGGTGAGCGAGATGACGAGGATTTGGATGATGACGAGGATGGTATGCAGGATGTGGATGAAATCATGCTGTGGCCAACCCGCTTCGGCAAGGAGTCCACAAACCCATGGGACCACGACGACTTCGGTGACGGGGTAGGTATCGCCAATCCGATGAATTCCTCGACCGGACCCGATGCAATCGATGATGACGACGACAATGACTCTCGAGTGGACAGTGACTACGATATTTTGGAGGAGGGATTCAACTCAGACCCATGTTACAATGGGTCACTATCATCTGATTGGGACCATGACAATGATTGTGTTCCAGACAAGGATGACAAGATTCCAACTCGTGTGAATTTGACAATGGCCGACACTCTGTGGATGGATGCTGGAAACCCAGCAATTTTCCGCGGTTTCGTACAATGGCTCAATATGTCAAGCCTCCAGTTTGAGGCAGCACCCATGATGCCAGTCCAAGTTCACATCGTGTGGAGTGGAAATGGTACGACAGCCATCGAGACAATCGATGTTCTCACCGATGATTGGGGTGCATTCACTGTTGGACAGTTCCTGTACCCGGAGAACATTCATGTTGGTGACAATACGACCTACACCGTCTATGCAGAGGTTACTGAGATGTTCATTCACGACGGCTCAACTTCGCTTGACCACCCAACCGGTGTGAAGGCGAACCTCACCCTCGACTATGTCTCGTGGTACTACTTCCGTTCAGACGAACAACCACTTTGGCTCGACTTCAAGACCCATTACGAGGCGGACTGGGACCGCGGCTTCTATGACAAGAGAGTGCCCTACGCACCGATTACCTTCGAGGTATCGGGAGGACCCTTTGGAAACCGCTCCAACCCCACCAACTTCACAGGCTTTGGGCTCGGCTATAGGGCTGGCTCCAATGGCTGGGCTTCGCTGACTTTCATACAACAGTCTGGAACTCAAGGAGATTGGAAGCAGGTGCTTTGGAATTCGACGCTTGACAACGGCCCCGGAATTCTTCCGGGTGGCTATGAGGAGGTCATTTGGGACAGTTCCTCAAAGTCACATAGTGTGGTTGGAATCTACAACTATTCGACTACATCTCTGCCTGTCGGTGATTATGAATTCGTCGGCAGAGTTGAGCCACCGTTAGCGAGCGAATGGCCGTTTCCTTACCTGTTAGGTGATGAGACCGACCCGTTCAAGATTAGGTCGATGCACAGAATGTATGTTGAGGCAGAGGTCATCATCAGTGGTGACAACCCTGTCTACTACTGGGATGCTACGGTCTTCACCGGCTCATCTTTTGGAGCTTGGAGAGCGCTCTTCCTCGATTCTGGATTGGCTGCCGCAGGCACTGATTTCTCAACTGCTAGCCTTGGCAAACCTTGGCCTCATTCGTGGGACGGCAGCGCCGCTTCGCTCTTGAACGAGGCTGCTCGGCTACGACCGTTCTTGAACCACAACGGCACACATTGGTACATCTCGATGCAGAATGGTGCAGACTTCGATGTGCCGCCTTGTGGACCTGTTGATGCGTCTGACCCTAACAGCGATGTACGCTGTGAGATTATTCCAGAGATGGATACAGGCGAATCGTTCCGAGTGATTGGTAATGTTACCAACCGCACCGGTACGCCGTGGGACACAGACCCAATGGCACTGCAAGTCGACCTCGACCACAATGGCGTCTTCCAAGGCTCTCAAGAGACTGGTTATGCTCGAAGGCCAGTTTTGATGGGCAACGAAGCAGTTTTCGATTACAACTGGACTTGGTACAGTCAGTACGAAGCGTCCACCTACGGTGTGAAAGTAGATTTCACTAATTCGAATTACTACTTTACAGGAAATCAGACGACAGTACTCGCTCCGACTGGAGCCTATGTCAACATCACCGTCGTCGGTACAACCGACTTCCAACTGCAGACGATTCCGCGCCTCTATCGAAACTCGAATTCAACCGTCGAGGCGCGCCTCGTCGACAATTCGCTACAACCGGTACAGAACATGGCAATCAACTGGACTTGGTCTGCAGACGGCAACCACAACTCGTCAGAGACAGATGTCAACGGAGTTTTCAAGATTCCATTGAACATCTCAGCCGACCACGAATTGGGTAACTTCACCATGGAGTTTGAATTCCCTGGAAACCCACTACTCAAGGGCACCAGTGTCATTCAGGAGTTCTGGGTGGTATCTCGCACTTTCATCAGTTTGGTGAATTCAGAGTGTACCGGGCAGAATGTCTGCGAAAGCGGAGATGTATGGGAGTTCACTGCTCAAGTCACCGATGACAATCGAACTCCGGGTCTATTGGACCTCGGCTCAGCCCTCAGTGGCTCGGATGAAAACGGAGGTAATGTTTCGGTCATATTTGAAGGCCGAGATTTCGACAATGTGAACCACCGTCAAGTTGTGGCGGTGCTCAACCCGAACGCTGGAGTAATCCACTATGAGAGGAGTCTCGACCCACAGGCACTACGCCAAGACCCTGCTTCCTTCCTACCCGAAGGATTCGGTCCTGTCAATGTGATATTGAGGTTCCAAGAGAATCTTCCCAACGAAGGTTGTACAATGCAACTCCAAGAGTATCATCTCAGCCTGCCGGGCGCATGGGACCCATGCACCACGCAGCCGGGCAACAACCACTATCGCCGCGTGATGCAATACAATGTAGATGGCTTCAGCTTGATTGGGAGAACCGCTCTCGATGTAGACCAGCAAATCGTATACACTTCGGAAACTGACCCAAACACCGGTGAAGTAATCGAAAAGCCGATGGTTGTCACAGGGCGCCTACTCGATGAGTTAGGCAGCAACTTGACCAACCGGCAGATTCGCATCTACTACGAAATGCAGGGTACCGACCAAGGGCCGGTAGCCTGCCTCGCAGGCGCCACCGACATGGGCGGTTTCTTCGACATCACCTGCCCACTGCAGGGAGTTCTCGCCGGTCAGGCGAGAGTCACAGTGTCGTTCAACGCGTATGAGAACGGGGACAACAATCGCTACAAGAATGCAAGTGTGACCCATCTGTTCCCTGTATTCTCCAACTCGACTCTAGAGTTGACTGAAGTTGGACCTTACCAGACCGATGTGGACCGCTACACCTTCCCCAACGGCACCAGTTATCCGGTGCTGTACCTGAAGGAGTCTTTCCATATCGAGGCGTTCTTGAAGCAGAGTAACGGTCAGGAACTCGGTGGTCGGTGTGTCAACATCTACCTCAACCCAGACGAGAACACTCGACCGATTGCAACCGCTTTCACCAATGACGAGGACGGCAGCATAACTTGGTTCAGTGGAGACCCAGAGCAGAACCCATCTAGGAAGGGTGTAGAACCCATGGGTAATGAGTTGGAGGGCTTCAGAATCTTGCGTGTAGCTTACGAGCCAGACAAGGATGTTTCCAAGGGATGCGACCGCGAATCTTCAGCGGTAGTCAACGGTTCATACATGGACATCATCGTGCTTGTTCGCAGCAAAGTGGACATGCAATTCGATGACCCGTGGGAGCGAGTCAACGGATACCTACCAGGTGACGAGGTAACTGGAGGCGTGGCTGTTCTTCGCAACAGAATCGAGGCAGCAGCAGCAGGTCAGCAGGTGCACTTTGTGTTCCAGTATTGGAATGGATCTGACTGGATTGACGACTCGGTGTCGATTGAGACTACGAATGACCGCGGAATTGCAAATTTCTCATACGAGTATACCGGCCGTGATTGTGGCGGCGAGGATTGTAATGGTCTATGGCGAATCATCGCTACCTTCCCCGAATCTTCCTACTTCGTTGGTGGTGAAAACCTCCAAGGCGAGGTCTTCCTAGGTGATCCTCCTTCCGACGCTCAAGGCGCTGCATGGTGGACTCAACCAGAATATGTGTTGCCAGTGATTTTGGCATTGCTGTTCAGCCTGATTATCGGCGCGGTGATGTACAGGCGCTATGCTGAGCGGCGTAGAATCGAGATTCTGAAAGGTATCTTGACTGACACGATGATGCAGTTGCAAGCCGCAAACGAGTATGTGCAGGTGATTTTCAACTGCTACAAGGACTTGGTGCGATACTTCCGACAACACGGCTTCATGAAGAAGGTCTACGAGACCACCCGTGAATTCGAGTGGGCTGTTAGGCAGGCTCTGCGTGGTATTGTTACGGCTGACCAGTTGGATTCGTTCCTCTCCATATTTGAAGAGGCTCGGTATTCCGACCACCAGATTACGGTGTCACACCGTGACAAGGCGATTCAGACGCTTCAAGCGATTACCACCAGCATCTCGCTCGCCCTCGGCGAGCAGCAGTTGAGCCGTGATTCGGAGCATGATTCGACCATCCACGCCGAGCAGGTGAAGGCGGGTCAATTCACGACCGCTGATGGCACTGTGAAGCAGGCTGGACTCGACGAGAACTCAGAGTTGGGTGACTTCAGCCTCTGAGCGCTTACGACGGGTCGGTGTGGGGCCACGCGCCCCACATCGACCTCAACCCGCGTGCCGTTCTCAAGGGGAGTCTTGGGACTGGTGAAGTTCAACATCCAAGGTCAAATTGAGACTGCTGGATTTGCTCGGGCTTGGCTATTTTAGGAGTCGAGAATTTCACCCTTTGCATCGAGCAGTTCAATGGTTAGACCGATTTCTGTGACATCTTTGAGGATGCCATCATGCATCTTGTCGCTGAACGCATCGAGTGCCTCGAGTTGGGAAACTGATGAGGTGTCGCGCAGACGGTCGATGATGTGGTTGAGCACACACGAAACGCCGTACGCTTGGCCGGTCCGAAACGCATGGTCGAGGCTCCCTGCCTCGACATCCTCCGCTTGCATCCGGGCCAACACTTGGTTGGCATAGGCGACCATCGCTCCGTACACCGTTTCCATCATCTGGCTCGGCTCGGTCCATGAGTCGTTCAATCGAGATTGTGCCTCCTCGACAGCAGCATCAGCCGCTTCGCCAAATTTCCTGTAAAGTGCAATGGGGTCATCCCCGTCACTTCCGAGTGCTTCGTCAATGATTGTGCGCCAGTCGGACATATCTATCAAGCAGTCAACAAGACCCATCCGATTTGAAGCAACCGCCATCCAATACAGCGTCGTTGGTTTTCAATGGCGATTAGATAAATCCCGGTTGGTATGCTCGCAGTGGCGTTAATCCTGGTTGGTATGGGCGCAGAGCGTTAATCCCGGTTGGTATGGGCGCAGTGGCGTTAATCCTGGTTGGTATGGGCGCAGAGCGTCGGCCATATCATCTTGAAATTAGCAAACTGATATACCGCTAGATAGCCCATATTCGGTTTACGGCCCCGTAGGGGCCCTGTATTTCCAGCGCGGTGGGTTCTTAACGGGACGGCAGGTCGGCGGGTCGCCTACCAACATCGAGGGAGTCATATGAGTAAGCAGACAGTAAAAACGAACGAAGCCTTGGTCGATCTCATCGACCTGCTAAAGGCGCAGTCACGTTCTACTGGTGCAGCACTGTGGCGAGATGTGGCGCTACGGCTCGAAAAGAGCCGCAGCAATTGGTCGCAGCCCAACCTGAGCCGCCTGAGCCGACACGCCGCGGACGAGAAAATGGTTCTCGTTCCTGGTAAGTTGCTCGGTAGTGGTGATGTCCTTGGCAAGCCGACCGTCGCCGCATTTAGCTTCAGCAGCGGCGCACAGGAGAAAATCGAGGCAGCCGGCGGCGAAGTGATGAGCATCGCAGAATTGATGGAGAAGAACCCAACTGGAACGGGGGTGTTTCTCCTTGGATGAGGAAGCAACAACCCATGTTTTCGATGCCACCGACCAGGTGCTCGGAAGGCTTTCTAGCCATGTTGCGAAGATTCTTCTCACCGGACAGCGAAGTGGCACGGGTGACCGGGTCATTATCGTCAATGCGGAGAGCGCAATTGTGTCAGGCACGAAGCGTGCAGTGATGGCAACCTACCGCAAGAAGTACGAGTTGAACCACGCCCGAAAGGGTCCGTTCTTCCCACGCATGCCGGATAAGATTCTCAAGCGGACAGTCAGGGGAATGCTACCCTACCAAAAGAACTCCACAGGCCGTGCTGCAGTGCGAAACCTTCGCGTGCTAATCGGCTGCCCAAACCACCTTACAGGGGATTCCCTTCCTGAAGGTCACGAAATGGGGGACCTTTCTGGGGTCACTCGACCATTACCAGAGCGATTTTTGAAACTCGGCAAGATTTCCGAGAATCTCGGCGCGCCGATGAACAGAATCAGAGGTGAAAACTGATGGCACGCAGAAAGAAGCACAAGAAGTTGGCAGTTGAGACCAGCGGCAAGCGCAAGACGGCGATTGCACGCGCAGTGGTGAAGCCCGGCAAGGGTAGAGTCCGCGTGAACAGCCAACCTATCGAAATCTTCGAGCCTGAACTCGCTCGCCGCAAGGCGATGGAGCCACTCGTAATCGCTGAGGCGATGAACCGCACTGCAGATGTCGATGTCAATGTCGACACTCAAGGTGGCGGCGTTATGGGCCAAGTCGATGCAATCAGGACTGCAATCGCTAGAGGCCTCGTAAAGTACAACGGAGGAGCAGAGGGCGACGACGAAGAACTCAGAGATGAGTTCCTCAGATTCGACCGAAGTCTTCTGGTGAATGACCCGCGCAGAAAGGAGCCCAAGCATCAGCTTGGCCGTGGAGCGCGAAAGAAGTGGCAGAAGAGCTACAGATGATATAGAGGTGAATGAAAATGTTGATTCCAGTACGATGTTTTAGTTGTGGAAATGTGATTGGTCACCTGTGGGAGGACTACCAAACCCGAACCGCAGGAGATGATGGCGAGGATGCAGGAGAGGTCTTGACCGACCTTGGCGTAGACCGTTACTGCTGCCGCCGAATGTTTGTCTCCCATGTGGAACTAATTGACGAAGTGGCGCCGTTCAGCGTCTTTCGAAAACCGTGATGGTAAATTTACGGGCCCGTGGGTTAGCTTGGCTATACTTGACGGCTGGGGGCCGTTAGACTCCGGTTCAAATCCGGACGGGCCCACTTCAATCGATAACAATCGGGCCCGCCGGATTTTCACTGAGAACTCAATCGACTTCATTCGCCTGTTCTCAGTTGCTTCAGGCTGCTCAGCAGCCTTCGCATGTTCGAACGGACTCGCTATCAATTGAGAGTACGAACATCAACTCCGGACGGGCCCACTTCGAGTGATTTCTTTTCTTGTCAGAAAGTGATTCGTATTTGGTTGACATTACCATGTTGTGGTAGTTTGTGCTCAACACCGATACTGACCCGCACGCGAAGGCCTTGAAAGGATGCAGCACTCATGGCACAGCCATGAGCCGAACCGTGGGACGGGCAGTGACTCTTTCTTTGCTGATGTTGACATCGATTATTCTGGCGTTCGTCGGCGGAGTTGAAGGCAGAACTATCTCTTCGGACGAGCGATGGTCGGGCGATTTTGTTCTCTCAGAAGATATCACCGTCGCAGTCGGCAGTACCCTCACAATCGAAGCGGGAACCAATGTCACCGTTACCGGCGACCACTCCATCTCGGTTGCTGGAAACATGGTAGTAGAGGGTACCGCTGGAAATTCAGCAGTTATCTGGAGTAACTACACCCCAGTTTTGCAGGGTGGCTTCACAGGTCTTTGGGAGGGTGTGACCGTCGAGGCTGGTGGCTCATTGATAGCCAACCACCTAGTTTTGCGAAATGCCCGCGCCGCATTCGACATCAACGGAACCGCGACCTTGAGTTCTGTGACTGCAGAAGATTCCTACATGGGAATCCGAAACCGGGGGACCGTCGCCGCGACCGATTTCTCATGTGCCAGAATCGACTTCACCTGCATCGAAGTGAAGCAGACGGGTTCTGCTACTGTAAATGGGGTGACATCCGATGATTCGGCGATTTCAATCGAGAACAACGGCTATCTCGACCTCGATTCTCTTTCAGTATCGGAAGGTTCCATCGGCTTGATTCTCAATGACGGTTCAACCGGCAGCGCAGATGGTTTGGACATCTCGGAAACCTCTACCGCTATCATCAGTCGAGGCGCAACTTCAGTTCGAGTCGATTCAGTTACGGTTGACGGCGTGGGGCTTCTCTTCGACGGGGTGAGCAGCGATGGGGCTCATCTCTCAAACATCACAGGCGAGGTTGAGTTGGTGGCCATCGGCTCAGATTTGGTCGATGTCACACTATCCGACTTAACTTTGAACGGAACGGGAGCAAATGGCTGGTCCCTCACATTATTGACAGCGGGGCAGTTCACATTGGCAGACTCTACGCTTTCTGGATTTTCGCAAGGGATGCGACTCAGCGGCGTTGGGGTGCAGACTTTTGATGGAGTAAATTTGGCTACCTCGGGAACCCTGTTCGATGCGACCGGCTCGGGTAGATTGGATGTTACCGATTCTCAATTTTCGACTGGTGAAGAGTTCGGCCATGTCTCTAGTTTGGACAGTTTTTGGACCGATTCTTCAATCACGGGCGATGAATCGTCGACCGGCTTGGAACTGATAGATGGGAAGCATGTCTTCACTTCGACGACACTCTCTCGCTCCTATCTTGGAAACGATGCAACCTCGTTTGGTTTGGCGGTCACTTGGGGGGAAGTTGAGAGTCACGGGCTAACCCTTGAGGGGTGGTCTGACGGTCTTCTATGCCGTTCCGAC
>CAUZUN010000009.1:0-10848 GCA_963583115.1 Candidatus Thalassarchaeaceae archaeon | reverse complement strand
AACGGTTTAGTGACTGGGTGTTAACATCCGTGACTGCCGAATAAATTTCGGAAACAACGCCATCTCAGCGGATTAAAACGGAGATTTTCAGCATCAAACTTCGTCTTCACCGAATGGTTGGTTGAAGCGGTCTGGTACATCGATTGGTAGGTTGTTGGGGCCGATAGGATTTCGGAACATATTCCACCAAGGTGGGTCACCCGCCCTCCCGTGACGCCTCTCAAATGGGCCTAAAAGTTCCACTAGATTTCGGCGCACTCTCTCAACAGGCGCATCAATTCTATGCCATAACCGATTGCCGCCCTCGTCTTCGGGGTGTTCTCGTCGCCATCCGGTAAGTCGAAACAAACCCTCTGCCAACTCAAGTTCTTCTTCATTATTCAGGAGGACTGCAAACATGGCACCGTCCATCGTGATGTGAAATGGAGCCCCTCGGGCGACCCTCATTCGCGTGCCTAGAGGCATGTGAACTAACGCATCGTAAAGCCGCGGGAAAACTCGCAACCATCTGCCCCTTCTAGGCGGGTTTCTGAATCGCTGTCGTTGTACCCTCAACCAATCCGGATTGTCCCGCTCTGAACGATCCGAACGAGTCATATTTCTGCCGATGAAAGTGTGTAATGGCCCAAGATTCTCGCTTGAGCGCAAATCGTCAATGAGGCTCAAGACGACGGTTACGAGCACATCGCCGACTGGTAATCTAGGCCCTACTCTCTCTTCGTGGATGCAGAGTGGTTCTCCTCTCCCGCCCTTGACTGCCTGTAGATTTGGGCCCCCCTGGACACGGAAACGAGCGCCGTGAGCCCCCGGCCCGGCAGCCACCGAGTAGTACAATCCGGAAGTTCCCTGGACAAAGATATCCCCACCACTGTTTGAGAGAGTCAGCCTCTCATTGCCTTCGCATACATCCTTCAGCAGTCTGAGTGCTCTTCTGTCGGGTGCGGAGGGCATCAGTTCGCCTTCTTCGTTGTGCCAACTCCATTGCAGCGCTCTGAGGCTTCGATGTTGCTCTGAATTTGGTGGTGAGAGGGCCCAACTCAACAGTAGAGCCCACAATTTCGGCCATGGCGGAAGTGGAGTCCATATCCAGCGACCATCTTTGATTACCCTCAGGTGCACCTTTCCTCTACGCACTGACACGGAGCGGCCCCCCCATCTGCTGAGGTGTGTACTTGTATCTCCACCATCAAGAAGTTCGTTCCAACGATTAACCCAAGGCAGCCCTAGAGGGTACAATTCTTCCCAGTTGAATCCTTCAATCACCGGTTCAGCCATACCCATATCCGCTTCGATTCTCATGCGGCGACGATGCCATCTCGCCAAGGCGCGGTGCCCTCCTCCGACCGGTGGATTTTCCTCCTCGTCGCGCAACGCACCAGTTCGCAGCGATGTGCGAATGTAGGTGACCCACTCCATGAAAAGGCGAGCGCCGCCGAATAATTCTGGCCGCTCTTGGTGACGGCGTCGCAAGATTGGGACATTTCCGTATGGCGGCTCCGCTACCAAATCGAACCTATGTTCGAACTGGCGTCGGGCTCTGCCGGGGTGAACATAGGCAACTATCCCCAAGGTCATCAACAACCTTGGCCAGTCACATCGCGCTGCTTGTTCCTTCTCACCAGCGGTTCCTGTCAGAGCCCTGATGAGGTGGTCGTGTGGTACCCGATAGAGGAGCGGGTGTCCATCGAACGCCCAATTGTCGTTCAATCGAGATAACCAATGTCCGTTACCGAGTGGAATGCCTCTTTGCAGCAGGTGGTCTAGCACATGTTCACTCGGTTTTGACCGCCCGCACAACTCCTCACGCAGATGTTGAAGGCCAGATTCGACGACCGCTTCGTCGATTGGGAACGGGTCTATGAGGTCTGATGAGTCCTCAACATTGTCGAACGCCCAACCGATATCTTGGTCGCCTTGTGAATTGAGAAATGAACGCCATCGAGCGTGGGAGGTTCGGCCCCGGTTGGGCGCTAATATCTCGCCAAGCGATTGGCGGTCTTCGTAACGGGGCCGCGCGTTGAAGTCGGAGCCGACTAGCAGTGGAGCGAACTTGGCACAAGTTTCACACCAACCAGAATCCTTCTCATCCAATTCGCCTTCACAAATGATACACTCCGTCATTTCGATTTCACCCCTCCAATCTCTTCGAACCTGTTGAGTTGCAGCCACCATCACCTGTCCATTCGCTCGCCAAGAGCATCGGCAACCATTCTCCAAACTTCCATCTCGCCCTCGACCTTCTCATCATCAGGAGGAGATGCCTCAATCTCAACCGGTGGTTGGTGGAACAGTGGGGTATCATTTGGGTCTGCAGCGTTGATATTTTGTAGATTCAGAATCAACTCATCATCTTCCCAGCATTCGTGCTCACCCTCCTCCCACTCTTCTTCAAGCCAATCTTCATCGAAATCTTCGTCTTGTTCAACAAAGCCATTCGGATGGCTCTCATCCAACATTTTCCAGCGCTTCCGATTCTGGACGTGGTTGCCAAACCAGCAGTTATGCAGATCCTGCAGAGTTGAGATACTGTTGGCTGTGGACAAATCACTTCGAAGAGCGAGCAGAAAAGTTCCGATTCTATCTCCAAAAGGAAGCCCTGGTTTTAGGTCGCCTAATTGGATGCAGACCGAAACGCCGTTCCTCTCGGCGACGGCGTCAGCGCAGTTCCGGTGGGCGCGAACTGAGAGGTCCCATTCGGTTCTGCTTTTGCTTACTCCAAGTCGGTAGGCGAGACCAGACTCGCCCTGAATCGCAAAGTTACCGTCATGGGTGAGCGTTACATTAGAGCCAAGATTTGACCAAATGGTTGAGAGAAATTCCAGCGCCCGGCGTTCGGGCAACGGAGCTATTTCGTCGCTCTCATCCTCTTGCAATAGAAGCCACTGAATCGCTCGAAGATACTGCCCAACCTCTGATTTTGGAGGGTATAGTGCCCACGCAATGACCATCCTCCATACATCTGCATCGAGAGGTATTCTTGTGCTACAGAAGCCCTCTGGTGAGAGGTTCAAGAGTTGCAGACGGCCATCTAATACGATGAGTGAGGGAAGGTAGGAGTGGGTGCGTGATTTCACACCCTCCAACTCAAAACTCTCTCTCCAAGCGCGAGAGACCGAGCCCAGCGTGTACTCGAGTTTCTTCCACTGCTTCGCTTCGAGAGTCTCGCTTTCAGTGAGGGTGTCGTCAATCGAGCTCTCACTTCGTGAACAGGCGAAGTGCCAGAAGGGATGCATTCCGACTCCCGCGAAAATATTTCCAAAGGCGTTGTCAAACGATGAGCGTATCTCTTCGGAGAGAATCGGCGGGGCAGAGTCGTAGATTCGCTGTTGCACCCAACCAAGTGAAATCGGTTCAACACCGGTCCAGCAGGCAGCAGCGAGAGCAGCGAGCAGTTCGCCCCAATCATTGAATTTCTCTGCGATACTTTCTGCATTATTTTGGGAGAGCAGCGCGGAGATATCGAGTGATGGAAGTGGGCCTTGGAGCCGAGAACCGTCAATGTAGTGGCCATTTCCTCTTCGCTCATAGCCAGAACCGCATGGCAGCAACAGTTCGAAATGGTGCTCATCCAACTCATCAAGAGTGTGAAATTCGAGGTATTCTTGCCATCCAGCAATTTCATTTTGGCCCCAATTTACGCTGCTTGTAGCAGCCTCCAATCCAGGTACTGGCCCAATCGCGGGTGCCGATGCGATTAGCCCCTCCCAGATGGCAAGAAGGGATGACTCGTCACCCGCCCTCAATGATCCAACATCGACACTAGAAAGTGCAGCGCGAACCATCGCAAGTGATTCCTCATCTGGCTTCAACACCTCGTGTGCGCTAGTCAACTTAGGAAGCAGGAGTGAACAGCGGGCGCAGGTGGGTGCGTTGGACGTAGGGTCACAGTGGTTACAGCGCATCGACAACGAAAGATAGACTCACACTATTTCAAACGAGCAATGCTAATGACGCCGACCGAGCACTCTCAAAGCGCCGAAAATGTCACTTTTCCAACAAATTTCTTCCACGCCGAGTAGTGCTGCGCCGATTCCTTCTCACCGATTTCTTCCGAGATGAATTACTCTAGCCAATCTAACCAATTTCGACTTCAAATCTCTGAAAAAGCGTTGATTGCACGCTCTATGTCATCATCTTCGATGTGTAGATGGCAAACTGCCCGCAAAGTGTTCGGTCCAACCTCAAGCAGGTCGACTCCTTTCTCTCCAAGTGCGGCAATCACATCGCCTGCTGATTGACCAGAAGTAAGTGAAATGTAGCACATGTTAGTCTCCACTGCCTCAAGACTCACTGCAAATCCGTCCATCGAATCCACCGCTTCTGCTAACCTACGCGCCCGCGCGTGGTCATCTGCCAACCGCTCAATGTTATGTTCAAGCGCATACAAGCCGGCAGCGGCAAGAACTCCCGCCTGCCTCATACCGCCGCCGAACATTTTTCGCCAGCGATGTGCCTTGTCGATGAATTCCCTGCTTCCGACGAGGAGAGAGCCGACCGGGGCGCCCAACCCCTTGGAGAGGCAGATGGAGATTGAGTCACAGTTTTCCACGATTTTCGAAGCATCGGTTCCGGTGGCAACCACCGCGTTGAAGAGGCGCGCTCCATCCATGTGAACTTGGCATCCAGCATCGTGTGCGATTTGGCAGATTTCGTCTATCTCTTGGGATGTATAGCAGGTCCCCCCACCCCTATTTGCAGTGTTCTCTATGCAGACCAATGAGCCGTTTGGAAAGTGAGACAGACTTCCCTCCGCCTTGCGAATCGCGCTTCCTACATCGGCGGGCGCCATGATGCCGTTCTCAGCATCTACAAGCGCCACAGAACAGCCCGACAGAGCCGCATAACCTCCGCCCTCGTAGATGTAGATGTGACTGGTGCTTTCGGTGATGATTTCATCGCCTGGATTTGTGTGTGTCCGAATCGCCACTGCGTTCGACATCGTTCCGGAAGGTACGAACAGTGCCGCCTCCTTGCCGAGCATGACCGCAATCCGCTCCTGTAGAGCATTGACTGTGGAGTCATCGCCGAGCACATCATCGCCGACCGTAGCGCTCGCAATCGCTGCCCGCATCGCCGCGCACGGCTGGGTCACCGTGTCACTTCGCAGGTCGACCCGTTCAGACGAATACTCTCGCATCACTCCTGCCGAGTCGCGGCTTCACTCATAGCGAGTGCGCTTGAATAAATCTTCAAAATATATTGGTAGTGTGGTTATTGTCAAGCCGCAGTCATGTAAATTGCCAACCTTGTAATCAGACCATCGGTCGACTTGAACCGCAATCGGGACACAGTTGTGTTTTGTCATCACCATACTTGTGGTTACAAGCAGAACAAGTGGAAGCAAGTATCCCACCCCCAACTATGAGAGATTCTCTTTGTTCAGCAGAAGCCAAGACTAGACGGCCATCTCCAACTTCTTCCACTTCATATCTTCCCGAGCCACCCATCTGTAGAAGGATGTCTGGTGGGAAAGAAACCGTTCCAATATCATCAACAATGAGTTCTCTAGATTCCGCCAAATCAGTGACTTCTAAATCATCACCATGTTGAGCCACGAATCGCCCATCTCGCAACTCAAGACTACGATCACAGAAAGCAGCAACTTCTGCACTGTGCGTCACAATAAGGAAAGATACACCCTTCTCCTCATGCAGTTTCTTGAACAGGGCCAAAACTTCACGACTGGTAATTGGATCCAATGCACCTGTGGGTTCATCTGCCAAAATCAAACTTGGATTGGTGATCAATGCACGAGCGATAGCTACGCGCTGCTGTTCACCACCGGATAGTGTCGCTGGCAATCCCTTAGCACGATGCCCCATACCTAATTCTGTTAGTAAATCCAAAGCACGCTGCTTGGATTCTCTAGGTGACACATTTTGATGACGCAACGGTTGAGCCACATTGTCAACCGCAGAAAGATGCGGCAACAGATTACCCTCTTGGAAAATGAATGATATTGTATTCTGTCGAAGAAGAACCAATTCTTGTCCAGTCAGACGTGTCATATTGCGCCCAACTAAAGATACGTTGCCAGCACTAGGCTTCATCAATCCACCCAAACACTTGAGCAGAGTCGATTTACCAGAACCTGATGGGCCCACAACAGCCACCGCTTCACCTGGCTTCACCTTGACATGCAAACCCCGTAGAGCGACTACATTGCCGTCTTCAGCCTTAGATTCATAGACGTGATACAGCGAGTTTGCCTCAAGGATTGTTTGTTCATCTTCTGGCATCTTCACTCCCCCTTGAGAACGCTTGCGAGATCCGAGCGCAGCGCCTTGCGCGTGGTAAATAGCAATGCAATGACAACCGCAGAGAACACCGCGACGCCCACTATACCTAGTTCCATCCATGGCCATACCAATTCACGATTAATTATCGATGATTCCCCACCCAAGAGTAATTGGAAGATGAATCCAAAGACATTGAACAAGCCATTGAAGGACAGGGCGAGACCCATACCCAACAGCATACCGAGTGCCATTGAGACAACAATAATCGAAAGAATCTCGAACAATACTAAGCGGATGATTTGATTGGGGCTGGCACCAATTGCCTGTAGAACAGCTAACTCCTTCTGCCGTTGGTTTAGCACCAACGAGAGGAACACGAATGCAGATGCTACAGCTGCAACAATGGCTACGATGAATTGTAGTGTCAACAAACCAGGTGTGCCAAAGATAAGACCTCCATTTCGTTCAACATCGTCATGGGCAGTTTCCCAGTCTTGTGCACTGTCGAATCGTGAGTCGGCCTCTAGACTGATTCGAAGGGCCTTCAAATCCTCACCACTGACACCATCAATACTGACAATCCAAGTAGTAGCCGACAAATTGTTCACTTGTGAGTCACCCATCAAATCACGATAACCAGATTCTCCGATAATGATGCTACTCTCCATCTCACTGGTATCTACGCCAGGAATGAATACGTGAGTGCCAATGTAACGAAGTGTCGTGTTATGCGCTGTTGTTTCTAAGGACATCGATGAAACATTGAATGTCTTTTCTTCCCACCATGTAAAATTGATATCTTTTGTTCTTGAATCGTCCGACTCAAGTAGGATATCGCCCCCATCTGAACTCCCGCTTCTGTATGAGCCCCAAAGATCCATGTCGTATGCAGCGTCTTCTCCAGCAGTAAAACCACCATTTTGGTAGGCGGTCATTGCTGCAGCAACATCGTCACCAGGTATGGCCTGTGGGAACCAACGGAGAACATCTGCACTTTCATCCATCAGAACATAAGCGCCCAGGCCTTCACCTCCTTCAGGTATCAGTGTTAATTGGGGTATGTGAACGGCAGTAATTGCCACATCCCGCCCACTGATTTCTGCGATTACAGCTTCCACTTCAGTCGATGTGTTATCTTGGCCCATGACAACTTTGAGGTCACTACCAACTGATATATCTGCAGTTCTTTCATCAACAAGAGTACCTGTGTATCCTTGAACGGCAGCCAATGTTACGATTGACAATGTGAGCAGCATAATCACGGCCAAACGATTGACGGATTCAGTCGAACTGCTTCCTTTCAATCCACGTTTGACATCTGAAAGTAATGAGGATCTACCGAAGAAGAACTGCATGATTCTAGGACCAGCAGCACCCAATCTACCCAGTAGCAACGCACCGCCAATCCACAGCATGAAGGGACCGAATACATTGATTAAACCCTCTAGGATGAAATTAGTGATAAGACCATCTTCACTACCATTCATCTCCATCCATGTATCGATGGCACCCAATGAACCAACTAAGAACAAGGCCCAATGAAGCCAAACTCGCGGCTTAGCCACTTTCTGTACTTTGCTAACCCCCTCATCAATTTCAAGTTCCATGAAATCCCGGGTTCTGCTTCGCCCGAAAATGAGGGCAATACCCAATGTTGCCATGGCTGTGATGATTGTTGCTCCAATGCTCAACCTCGGATTCACTGTGAAGCCAAGCGGTTCAAATTGCATGAATCCAACACTTGCTAAGACCACTGGAACCGCAGCCATCGCCAAGAGATATCCTAGGAACCAAGCAATTGAGGCAATAACCGCGAGTTCAAGTAAGACCATTCTGCGTAATCCCTTTGAGGTTGCACCAATCACTCGATGAATGGAAATTTCACGTCTGCGTTGTTCTAAGGATAGGATCAATCCGTAGACGAGTACCGATAGAGAAAGAATCACAATTGGAATCATAATGATGTAATCGAATGCTTGGATTACGCCAAGGAAAATATTGAGGAATAAGATTGTACCACTGATGATGTCAATGTAGTAGATTTCAATCTCACCACTTCCGTAGGCCTTGTTGACACGTTCGCCATTGGCGTCCTCCTCAAACATTACTGAACGGCCCAAATCTTCCAACCAATCTGCCGCATCTGCAGTCGATGTTGTTGGGAGCAAAGCACGGTCTAGAGTCAAACCAAGATAGATGTGGTCATTGTCGATAAGAGCGATGCGTTGGCTTTCATTGAGTAATGTCCAAGTTGTATAAATTGGATTGGCCGCAAGTGTTGGATTGCTCTGACGCCACGGCTCGTAAATACCTAGAATGGTCATGTTCTCGATTGTAATCGTATACTGACAATGCATGAAGCCGGTCTCGCTGATAATCAGAATCTCGCCACCACAATCCTCTTCTTCCATTTCACCACGAAGCGTTTCAGAGGTGTAAGTGAAATTCAAACTCGACAAGTTGTCGCCAACTTCTGCATTCGCAAGACTGGCGACGTCCGATGGAATATACACGCCACGTTCGGACTCAGCAGCAGCAGCTGATTTCCATTCGCCTTTTTCATAGATGATATTCTCCGAAAGCCGATCCGCAATCACGCCATCAAAAGCACCCGGCCCAAGCAATGCAATGGCACGAGTATCAGCCACAGGAGGCCCTGTAGTGTATTCATAATCCCATATTCCATCAGTATCCCAGGTCCGTTCGGAATCAGAAGAATTGACCTCTTCCATCATTAACGGAACCGCATTGAATATATTCTCGTTACCAAAACCAAGCGAACTATGTAATCCCTTCATACCCATGATGACAGTGCAGTCTGAGAATTCATCCATGCCGGTAAATTCATCGCAAACTTCCAGTAAATCGGAGGTGTTGTTACTCCATCCATTGAGGTCATTGTAGGAAGGTTCCTCGTTGAATTCAACCTTGGCATCAAAGACATTGATTTCGAGGTATCCTTCGAAGAATACTTGAGATAATCCAACACCGTAAGCAAACACAGTTGTAATCACCAAACTGGAAAGGAATACACCTGCAAATACAGCCATTCCTCGTTCTCTTCCGCGCCACGCACCAAGTGCGGCTAGACGAAGATTATCGGGTACATCACGCATCTTACGGGGAACATCTCGCACACCATCAATGAAGGATGATTTCAAACTCATTCTTCTTCACCCCCCTCTTCGTCATCCAATCCCCAAGCAGAACGGATATCGCTGGCAGCCACCGTACCATCTCGTAGCAATAGCATACGATCAGCCTGGCTAGCCAAATCAGGGTCGTGAGTAACCATTAAGATTGAAATGGGATTTTCTTTATCATGACAGAGTTCCTTGAACAACCGGAGAACTTCTGCACCCGAAGTGATGTCAAGGTTACCCGTCGGTTCATCTGCAAGTAATAGCGGACGGTTTCCAGCGATTGCGCGTGCGATTGCGACACGTTGTTGTTGACCACCCGATAGTTGGTCTGGAATGTGCTCCATACGATCGCTGAGATTGACTCTAACCAAGGCCTCGCAAGCTCGTTCCTCTGCTTCTTTGGATGGGATGCCAGAAATTTCCAATGCCATAGCAACATTGTCCAACGCCGATAGGTGATCTAAAAGGTGAAAATCTTGGAAAATCCACCCCACAAGATTGCGTCTTACATCGACCACTGAGGATGGATTCTTTAACCCATAAGAACGGGAATTAAGGTTGATTTCGCCGGCATCAGCAGGCAATAATCCTCCAATGATATTCAACAGAGTCGATTTGCCGCAGCCTGATGGGCCCATGAGGGCAACTAGCTCGCCGGGCTGAATCTCAAGGTTGATTCCTTTGAGAACCTCAAGACGATTTGAACCTGAGCCAAAGCCCTTGGTCAGTTCGTCAACACTAAGCATACCCCGGCGGCGAATGGAGTGGCTTTAAGCAGTTGTTTACAAGCAGTGTAAAAACTAAAATTAATTTTAGTCAATATATGGTATTGAAAAGCATATATTTATTTTATTATTGAGATGTCAAAATACGATGGAAATGGTGCACTCCTGTTTCACGAGTAGGAGAATACCTTCCACGCTCATAAGCACTAGATGAAACACCTTGTTGAGTTGCTTCTACAACAAATTGGTCTTCCATCTCAACTTTGTCAAGGTCAGCACCAGCACCTTCACCAAGTTTATTTTCATCCCAAACATAACCGTGGTAGATGATTTTTGTACGGTTAACTGAAATTGGAGATATGATGTTTACAGAAAGCCCCCATGGATAAAAATTCAACATTAATCCCGGAAAAATCCAGTAATAGTAGGCCGCAATTTCTTGGCCATAATCAGGTGAAGATTCTGGTAAATCAAAACATGGCTCACCTTTGCGTGCCATTCCTACTTGGAGAACCCCGCCATCAAAAAGTTCGGTGCTATAGTTGTCGTAATCTAAAGCACCATGGAGGTCTTCATGCACATATGGGATGTGAAAACCCTCAAGATAATTGTCAACATACAGTGCCCAATTAGCTTCAACTTCCCATTCGCGATGGCGAGTCGGGTCGTGCTTGAAACTCGATATTGGCATCCATCCAATTCGCTCAACGATTGGCTTTAGCAACTCATCAAAATTTGTTC
>CAUZUN010000008.1:0-11322 GCA_963583115.1 Candidatus Thalassarchaeaceae archaeon | reverse complement strand
CTGTTCCTGGCGGATTCACATTTCTCTCATACATCGATTACCAAGATGTGGGCATTTTAATCAATAACAACAGCGATGCGAGCAAAACGATTGGCTACGCCTTCGTGCTCGCCAGAAACATCTCGGCGGACCGTATCTTCCTATTCGACAACGCCTCGACTCCATCCGCTGAAACGATCAACCCCGACCAGTTCGACCAGTACTTCGCTGACCCATTGCGGCAAATGATTTCTGACCGAAATCTCACGGCGGAGTTGAACTATCTCGTCACAACGAAGGGCATCCCACTTCGAGTCAATGGACCTGGAAATGGTAAGGCGGCGTTCGACCAAGAAATCGGATTGATTGACGGAGCATACAACTCGACCATCCACCAAAATTGGTGGGCGACCCACACTTATGGACCGGGGGCGGACGAGGAGATGGAGCAGTTTTCCAGGGTGAAGGAGGGATTCTACCTCGTTACACGACTGACCGGCTACACGGTTGAGACAGCACTTGGCCTCATCGAAAAGGCGAACAATTCGTTTGGAAATCGAGGGCAGGCGGTGCTCGACCTCGCAACGAACCGAAACATCTCGGGCTACAAGTGGTGGAATGACATGCTGTACGCTACCAACAATGTGCTCAACGGCACGATGGGAGTACCCGTCCACTTCAACCAAAATTCGACCTTCGTCACCAACATGTCCAATGTCATGCTCTACGCCTCATGGGGCTCAAACGACGGCGCATGGAATTCAAACTGGCTCCCCAACTCAGGCTTCGACACGGCCGACTCAGGTTGGGCCACCGGCGCCAAATACTGGGACTTCCAAGACCCTCCGCTTGCCACAGACGAGGAATTTTTCTGGGCGAGGCAGACCGCTGTGAAACGGAATGGAAACGGGGCGCTTCAAGGGGAGTTGACACCTGCTCCTTGCACCGTGACCGTGGCGAGTAATACAGCGGGTCTGCTCGCCGAATACTTTGACAACGCTGGAATTTCCTTCAATCGCAGTCTGATGCCGGATTTGAGTGGCCGCGAGCCGGATTATTTCCGCACTGAATCGAATATAGATTATCCAGCCTCTGGAGCGAGTTGGGCCGGGCTCGGCAATCGCTTCATCGACTACTGGTCGGTGAGACACACCGGCGCAATTACGATTCCAACGGCGGGCAACTGGACCTTCTATCTCAACAGCGATGATGGCACCAAGTTGTGGCTCGACGACAGCGAGGTGGTCGACAACCAAGGTGAGCACGGAATGAGGGAGGTCTCTGACTCGGTTTGGCTCGATGGTGGCGACCACTCACTCAGAACCGAATTCTTTGAGCATGGTGGTTGGGCTGGATTCACCCTATCATGGGAAGGTCCCAACCAAACTAAGCAGGTGATTCCGGCGAGTGCTTTCACGCGCGGTGTGAGCACGCCAACTGTACAGAACGACCTCATTCACCAGTGGACCTTCGATGAGAACAATGGCACCACTGTGGCTGACTCGGCCGGCTCGGCCGACTTGACTCTGTTCGGCAGCAACAATGGCAGCGGTTGGCAGCCCTGTCTGTTTGGCAACTGTTACTCCTTCGATGGAACTGATGACTTCGCAAAGGTCGATGTCACCGATTGGGGGGGTGACTTCTCGGTCTCGCTGTGGGTTAACACCGACGATGTCAACCAGAGTCAGTTCTCTTCTGCGCTGGCGGTCAACGATGTCGCTGGCGATTCGGAGTCGTTCCAAATAATGGCCAGCGGCGGCAACGACGGAGATTGGGTGGCCTACAACAATCTCTCATATTCGTTCGGACCGATGGCGGCTGGAACCTGGACTCACCTCGCCGTCACTTTCCAAAATTCTACTTTGAAGCAATATTTGAACGGTGATTTGATTCGTACCACTCTAGTTCCCAACGGAACAATCGACAGCATCGAACTCTACAAGATGGGCGTCAATCGAGCGGGTAGCACCTATTTCGAGGGACTCATCGATGAGGTGCAGGTATGGAACCGCACCATCACCGATGATGATGTCAGCGACCTCAGTTCAAAGGCGGCCCGGACTTGCTACGACTACAGCGGCGTAGGAACTGGCCAGACCCAAATCGAGCAGGATTACGACTTCGACGACGACTTGAAGAACCACGCATGGATTCTCTATGGTTACGCCATGAAAGAGGGTTGGGTGTCTGGTGATTACCACCTCGCCGTCGACGCCTTCGACGCCAACGGCACTCTCTTATCGACCAATATGAGCACCACCAACAGCCTCTCCTCAACTTGGAATTCACGCACCGTTCGCTTCCGACCTCACGCCGATGCAACCTCGTTCAAGGTGAAAATGGTCGCCTCCCTCGAAAATGTCAGTCGTAACGGCTCGGTCTATTTCGACACCATGAATCTCCAAGCGATTCGTCCCCACTTCGACTGGGTCGATGGCAGTATTGCTGAGACCGCGGTCAGTACCGGTGGCAGGACCTTTGCATGGGGGGCAGGCTACGGCCAAAGTTTGGTGGCGGACTTGTTGGAGGATGGCGTTTCCGGGGTCAAGGGATATGTCTACGAGCCCTATCTCTCAGCAGTTGGCTACCCCTCGGTGCTACTTCCGTACTACGCCTATGGTTACAATTTCGCCGAAGTGAACTACGCTGCGAACCCGATGATTTCGTGGATGGGAACTGTGGTAGGTGACCCCAAGATGGCGCCATACGCGGATATCTTGCACGATGTCGAAGTTGAGGCGGTGAGGGGTAATGGCACCCTCTCAATCAATGTCAACGGCAGCATAGATGTGCTTTTGGCGAACCTCGCTCCAGGCGAGGTGAATGGGACTATTGAGGTCAGGGACAGGAGCGGTAATGCAATTCTGGCGAATGTCAGCGTTCAGATGCCTGCTGGCGACCAAGTCGGCTCACGAACGATTGTTTCAGTGAATCTAACGCCCTCACGCGCCGGCTTCAACGAGTATGTCGTTCGCTATGTCGCCAGCAATTGGGAAAATCCCGAGAGGGTAGTCGACAATAATATCGGAATCCTCAATCTTGAGGTTAACCAACCTCCCGTTGCAGAATCAATCGTCTGTTCAACTTGGACTACTCACCGAGGAGACACCGTAGGTTGCACGACGACGGTCAGTGATGACTTCGGAGTGGTTAGGGCAAGACTTGGCTGGCGAGTCAATAATTCGGGTGACAATTGGACTTTCATCGAATCGAGCAGCACCGACTCGCTGGAATGGTATTCAAGCCTGTACATTCCGGTCACAGTTCCAGAAACGAGCTTCGACTTAATCGCTGAAGTGCGAGATGCTCAAGAGCAGATTGACTTACTCCAATTGGATGATTCACTCACAATTCTCAACGCCCCTCACACCTGGTTTGGAGTCTATGTCGAAGGTGTTGATGACTCGACTTGGAACGGAGTGACCACGCTGCCTTACATCGGGACGGTTCCAGTTCTTCGGGCAACGGATATCGTTCTCAAAGCGTGTGTCATCGATGCAGACCACGACCCGGTGAGTGAAATCCCGATGATAATCGTGACTCGCGGTGAGGTGACTGGAGTCGTTCCGACTGAGAGCGAATTCCCCGATGTCTTCTGTTATCTCGCCAACTGGCGAATGGAATGGGGTGACCCGGCCAGAGAGGTACAGGTGGACCTCTTCGATTCGTCCGGTTTCCTGTTCACCACTCGCTCTTTTGAGATTCACGACGAACCTTTCCAACTATCAATCTCACTTCAAAATGAGCGAAACGATGTATTGCAACTCGCTCAAGGAACTTATCCACTCGGTCAAGAATCAATTCTCTTCGAAGTAACAGATTCAGACGACCCGCTAGAATCCTCCTACGATTTCGAATGGCGGGCGACTTGGCCCGGTCAAGTGACTGAATCGCTCGCATCTACTCTTGACGACGATAATCTGCCTCTTTCAGAATGGGTCCTGCCACCACCCCACACCGGGCTTGAAGCGGGTGAACTCGAACTCGAAGTAACCGTCACTTCAAACTCCGGCCTCCTCCAAATTTTCAGTAAAACATGGGTTGTGCACCGACAATCGCCTGAATTCTACGAGGTTGGAATCTGTTTAGATGAGGGAGAGACTTTTCAAAATATCACGCGAGGTAAAGAATACCTCGGCTACATCGCACTCGACCCACACCGAGAAATCGAAACTGTCGTGGCCAGTATCAGTCAAAGCGGCATCACAGAATCGATCGAGACCTTCGTTACATCCGAACAGCCGTTGCCAAACGGATGTGGCCCAGAAGTAGCAGATTGGTCCGGTGGCAGTTGGTATTATGGCTCAGTCGAAGAGAGGAATGCACAATTCCTGCGCGGATTCAAATTCAAAATCAGCAACGAATTTACCGCAGGCGAAGCAACTCTACTATTCAGCGCGAGCGACATCGATGGGCTGCGCGGAGTTCTTGAACAGGACCTTGCGATTCAATTTGGCAAACCGAAAATCGATTCACAAAGTGGCGACCCCCTCATCGGCGAATTGCGAGAGATGTCAGCGACCGTCAGCGACCCGGACGGCCACGCCGGAACGAGTTGCACATTCTTAATCGTCGATTCAAACGGCACCACGGTAATGGAAGCGGAAGGCCCGCTCAAACCAGACGGGACTTTCAGCGCAAACTGGCTCGCACCTGCCTCAGGCTCACCGTTCACCTCCACCATCGGCTGTACAGACCCACAAGGCCACCAGACTGCTCACACCCAGAATGGGATAATTCCTGCTGAAGTATCAGAGATTCCAGATGATGACAATGAAGGGGCGGCGAATCAGAGTAGTGAACCCAAATCGAGCGGGATTTCAGCGTTCGCCGTCGCCGCCATCGCAGCGATTCTATTGGTGTTGGTCGGAGTAACTGCCGCCTTCATCACCTTGCGCAGGCGCGAGGAGGAAGTCTTCGGGGAAGTTCAGGGAGATGGCCAAGAGGAGGTTCAGTCCGAGTGGTCGGCACCGGATGATTCGCGTGTCGAGGGCGAACAAAGTGTGGCGCTGTCCGAGATGGCGATGCAAGAATTAGCCGAATTAGACGAACTATCGGAAGGTGAAGGCCCTAGCACAGCAGGGGGTGGAGAAGTCGACGGTGTGACCGGTGTAGCGAGCGATGTACCAACCGAGTCTGAAGAAGTCGCAGATGTCCTCAACTCAGAAACGAGCGAGGCGGAAGCAGACGGTTTTGAGGATTTGTTCACCGAACAGGCGGGCACCTCAGCCGAACCGGCGGAGCCCTCCTCTGAAGAGAGCCCAAAGGATTGAATGGGTGGCTTAGGTCCGGCATTTCATGGCAGTTGGATATGTCCTCATCAATGTCACGCCGGGCGCAGAATTAGATGTTTACAATTCAACGATAAAATTGGATATTGTAGAGGATGCGACGCTGCTTTTCGGAGACTACGACATGCTGGTGAAAATGACTGCAGAAAGCATGAGTGAAATCGCTGCTGGAGTCGTTGAACATATTCGCTCGATTGAAGGCGTTGTCAATACGAAAACTCTCGCCGGTGCTGAACTTTGAATAGAGTTTCAAAACCACTCGAATGCCTTTTCGTCTGAATGGTCCAGTTCTTGTTTACCTGGATTCCCGACAGCCATCAGTGTAATCGTAGCACTGCATGATAACGGCACCTCAGCAGCGCCAAATTACCCGCTACACCAAGTTATTATCTGCCCCGGTTTGCTAACAAACAGGCAGTTTACCGGAAACCGGCGCACTGCGCTAATTCGTGTTCAGAGGGGTCTGAAAAGTGCGATTTAGGGCCAAATGGGGCGCAGTGGCCCGTTTAGACGCCCGAATCCTTAAGTAAGGTCCTTTGAAGGCAAATCTCACGGAGGCATACCAAAATGAGTAAGAAATACTTCGTCCTAATGTCGGGCGGAAACGATACGAGCCAAGTGTTCGCGAGCAAGCAGCCTAGGGGCGCAGCCCTCAAGGCAGCAAGTCGCGGAGAGACGGATATCAGCCTAAGGGAGCGTGGCACCAAGCGTGTACATGTATTCTCAGGCTGGCGCGAGCAAGTACCAAAGCCCGCAAGCGGGCCTGCATGGCTACCTGACAAGGTCTGGAAGGCCAATGTCAAGAAGCTACGCGTAGACCACCTCGACTGAGGACTGTCAACACGGCTACAACACAAAGATACGCACACGGCACGAGACGGGGCAGAAATGCCTCGCCTCGTGCCCTTTTTTTGTTTCACATTCTCATCATCAATTCAAACAAATATCCCTTGTATTAACAAGGAATTAGTATTAAGTTTTCAACGACGCCGTTTGGCGGCGAAGTAACGGTTATTTCCGCAGCCCTAATTTCTTGGCCAGCATGGCGAGCGGGTCGTAGTATTCTGTCACCACTCTCTCCTTGAGTGGGATGATCGCATTGTCGGTGATGTTGATGCCAGCAGGACAGACATCTGTGCAGCAACGGGTAATGTTGCAGTAGCCGATTCCCATTTCGTCCTTGACCATTTCAAGTCGGTCTACTGTGTCGAGCGGGTGCATCTCAAGGTTGGCAAGGCGCACGAAGAAGCGAGGTCCGGCGAACTCCTCGAACATTTGGTGCTCGCGCAGAACGTGACAGGTGTTGACACAGAGCATGCACTCGATGCAGGAACGGAACTCTTGGATTCTGTCCGCCTCCTCCTGGTGGAAGACCCAGTCTTTCTCTTCTGGACCTTGAAGTTGTGGAATCGTCTTGTTCAGCTCGTACGCCCAAGAAACATCGGGGACCAAATCCTTCGTCAGCGGGAACGCCTGCATCGGCTTCACTAGAACAGGAGTGCCCGGAGGTGTCTCCTCCTCAATGTCCGCCATCCTCGTCATGCACATCAAACGCGCCTTGCCGTTGACCTCTGCAGAACAGGAGCCGCACTTTCCAGCCTTGCAGTTCCAGCGACAGGCGAGGTCGGGAGCGTGCTCAGCCTGAATCTTGTGAATCACATCGAGGACCACCATGCCCTCGTCAATCTCAACGGTGTAGTCGACCAGTTTACCGGTTGGGTTGCCCTCATCGTCAGGCTCACCCCTGAAAACTCGGAATGTCACATCCTTGGCCATTCTCACTCCTCCTCGTGCAGGTCGCTCGCATCGAGCAGCGCCTTCATCTCGTCTGAAATCGGCGGATAGGTCTCATGTCGAATCTTCATCTCGCCATCGTCAAGCCAGATGACGCTGTTCACCTTACCCCAGTGAGAGTGGTCTGGAACCGGGAAATCATCACGGGTATGGCCGCCTCGGGACTCCTCACGAGCCAACGCCGCCAACGCACACATCTTGCTGATGTCAACCATTGCGCTGACCTCCAACGCTTGGTGCCAGCCCGGATTGTAGATTCGGCTACCGCCGGGAGATGTGGTCTCGCCTCGCGCCTGAAGACCTTCCAAGTCGGCTATCGCCTCCTCGAGCAGCGCTCCGGTTCGGATGATTCCCGCCTTCACCTGCATCATTTCGCGCAGGTCCTGCACAACCTTCGCAGGGTTCTCCCCTCCGTTCCTATCCAAAGGAGCAAGGGTCTCGGCCACAACCGAATCCACCTCACTTTGGTCGAGTTCGAGCCAACCATCCATATCGGCGGCAGCATTTGCGGCAAACTCACCGGCTCGCTTTCCGAATGTCAGCAGGTCTGTGAGCGAATTGCCTCCGAGCCGGTTTGCGCCGTGCAGTCCTGTCGCAGCCTCGCCTGCAGCGTAGAGACCGGGAACAGTCGATTCTTGGGTGATGGGGTCGACCTTGACGCCGCCCATCACGTAGTGGGCCGTAGGCCCAACTTCCATTCTCTCTTTGGTGATGTCAACCGCTGCCAACTCCTTGAACTGGTGATACATGCCTGGAAGTTTCTTCTTGACCTCCTCTTCATCTCTCCATGAGATGTCGAGGTAGGCACCGCCATGCTCGCTCGCTCGCCCAGCATCATTTTCGGAATTTATCGCCTTAGCGACAACGTCGCGGGTTAGAAGTTCAGGAGGTCGACGCTTGGTAGCCAACTTACCAGCGATGATTTCGTCGACCCACGCGAGCGCCTCAGCCTCAGTGTCAGCGAACTCATCCTTGTACATCTCTGGGACATAATTGAACATGAAGCGTTCACCTTCGCTGTTGGTCAACCGGCCGCCCTCTCCGCGCACCCCTTCAGTGACTAGGATTCCCTTGACGGAGGGAGGCCATATCATTCCGGTGGGGTGGAACTGCACGAACTCCATGTCACCCAACTCGGCGCCAGCCCAGTAGGCGAGAGCGTGTCCCTCCCCTGTGTACTCCCATGAGCCAGAGCAAACCGCCCAACAGCGGGTGATTCCACCGGTTGCGAGAATCGTCGTCTTTCCTTGGAATGTGTGCAGAGTTCCGTCAGCACGGTTGTAGGCGAAGCAGCCAGAAACCCGTCCGTCACTCTTGAAAATGCGTCTCACGGTGTACTCCATGAACACCTCCATGCCGGTGTGAATGCCCTTTTCCTGAAGAGTTCGAATCAACTCAAGTCCGGTCGCATCACCGATGTGAGCGAGTCGAGGATAGGTGTGGCCGCCGAAGTTTCGCTGGCTTGTCAGCCCGTCGGGTGTTCTGTCAAAGATGGCACCCCACTGTTCGAGTTCCCGAATCCTGTCTGGTGATTCCTTGGCGTGAATCTCCGCCATCCTCCAGTCATTGAGGTATTTGCCTCCCTTCATGGTGTCACGAAAGTGAGTCTGCCAAGAGTCTCTAGGGTCCTTGTTGGCCAGTGCGGCAGCGGCACCACCCTCAGCCATGACGGTGTGCGCCTTGCCGAGCATCGACTTGCAAATCACTGCGACGCTGGCTCCCGCCCTCGTCGCCTCAATCGCCGCTCGCAGACCAGCGCCGCCAGCGCCAATCACCAGCACATCATACTGATGATTCGTGACATCCGACATCAGAGCCCACCCCACAGAACGACATCAGTCCACCAACCAGAGGTGCAGGCGTAGATGTAGAAATCAGCGAACATGACGATGAAGAGTGAGTAGAGCGCCCAATCCTTATGATGCTCATTGAACCAAGTTGACATATTCCACATCCGATAGCGAAGTGTCGGTTTGGACCCACCGTCTGAGTCCCGATTCGTCCACTGGTTTGTTCCTCCCCCCACCAAGTGACGAAAGGCGTGGCAACCAAAGGTGTAGCCGCCAAGTGCAACCACATTGACCGCCAGCACCAGTGAGCCGACCGATAGGCCAAGGGCGTTAGCACCCGAGACAGGGTCGTGGAAGTTCATTGACATCCAGACATCGTAGGAGAGGATTGGCAGGTAGCAGATGGCGGCGTAGAGGAAGTAGCGGTGCAAGTTTTGGACGAGCAGTAGTCCGGTTTCCCCCTTGTACTCATTCCATGGCTTCGAGACTGCACATGCGGTCGGCTGCTGGAAGAAAGCGCGGTAGTACGCCTTTCGATAGTAGTAGCAAGTGCCACGGAACCCTGCTGGGAAGATGAGAATGAACATCGCTGGCGACATCCACCAGAGGTATTCAGGAATCGGTGATGCGAGTCCCCCCTCTCCGGGTATGATTAGCGGGCTGAACAGCGGTGAGAGAACATGGCTTCCCTCCGCCTCGATTGCCATAGTTTGGCAGGCTGCTGCGACTCCGTCAACAACCACTGTGGGGTTACAGGAGGATGCGCCGAACCCTGAAAAAATCCAGAAGTCGGCCTCCATGAAGCCGCGCCATGTCGAGTAGACGACCATGATTCCGAGATAGAGCGCCATCGCTGTTGGGCCCTTCCACCAACCATCGACGCGGTCGGTCGCTCCGAATCCCTTCTTCATCGGAAGTTGGACGGCCTCGCTCATCAGTGATTCACTCCCCGTGCGCGCGAGGCGGTTGGCTGCGCCCTATCAATTACGCGATAGTCGGCTATGCGAAGGGTAGTCGGGATGAAATCGAGGCGAAAACTCCGGAGGCTCGACTCTCTACACCGTCAACCTTGAAGGGCACCGGCCGAATTCGACCTCGATGGACTACGAGCCGTTGAGCATCTGCGTGAAGTGCGGCTTCATGCCGGGAGCATTCATCCCCGGAATGAAGTGCCCCGAGTGTGGTGAACCCATTCTTTGACCCGTCGACTTTGATGAGTTGACTTTAAAATTGAGTTCTATCGGTCGGTGGCCATGAACAGACTGACTCGACCGAAGAACCTCGCTCTGATGATTGTATTCTCGATGGTCCTCGCCGGTTGTATCTCAGTTGATGACTACAGTGATGGTGAAGGACAACTCATCGATAACGGAGGTGTGGAAATCCCGGTAATTGAAGTGCCTAATGTTGCGGGCTGTGACAACATCAACGCCATTCATTGTATGCTGCCGTTCCCCTCCGACGCCTTCCTCACTTCGGACAATTCAACGGTCACAAATTTTCGGGTAAACTACGCTGCGGACACGCTACCCTCCTCAGGTACCACATCAAATCCTGAAATCTCCGGATTGAACCGATTCGACGGCTTCAGCCCTTCGACTCAAATTCTCACGGCGTTCTCCGCAGTACCTGATTTGACTGGTATCGCAAACCAACACAACATCGGCAATTCGCTGGCAACAGACCATCGCACTGTCCTGCTCAATCTCGACACCGGCGAGCGGGTCACCCACTGGGTTGAAATCGATGCGCGTGCAGACGATACTTCGGGAACAATCGTCTTTCTCCGTACCGTTCAAGGTCTTGACTTCAACACGCAATATGGAGTCGCTTTCGTCGGCCTTTCAGACATTTCAGGCGGACCAATTTCGCCGTCTGACGCACTACAGGCAATTCTCGACGGCGCAGAAACCACCTCGGAAGATATAGAGAATAGGCGAGGTGGAATCGAGAGTTTCATCGGCGACATTGAGGACTTGGATTACCGGCGAGCTGACATTCAGGCGGCGTGGACATTCCACACCGCCTCAGCGGAGTCAATTCTCGGTGACATAGTCACCATGCGCACCGACGCGCTAAACAGGCTGGGCGACGACGGAATCGGCTGCACAGTCACCTCAAGCGAGGACGGCTACGGCGACGACGAAACCCTCTACCGACGAATCCGTGGCACTATCACAGCGCCTCAATACCTCGAATCCCAAGAGCCACCCGCATTGTTAGTGAGAGGCGATGACAACTTACCACAATATGTCGAAGACGGTGAAATTCCCTTTACCATGGTCATCCCGCAAGTCTTGGCAGACCTGAACGAAAGTGGCCCTCTAGTCGTCTTTGGGCATGGTTTCCTTGGAACGGGTGAGGGGACGAGCAACTACCTGGGCCGCTGGGCTGAGGAGTACAAAGTATCCTTCGTGGCGACCGACATCTCCGGCTGGAGCACCTCCGACTTGGACACTCTGGCGCTC
>CAUZUN010000007.1:0-12371 GCA_963583115.1 Candidatus Thalassarchaeaceae archaeon | reverse complement strand
CTTTTCATCGACTCACTGAACGGCTTTCCCGGTGTCAATTCCGCGCCTGTTCACCAACAGATTGGGTGCCGCGGAATTCTTGACCTCATGAAGGGGAAAAACGAGCGGGGGGCAGAGTTCCGAACCAGCGCCATTCTTTGGGATGGTGTGGAGTATTTCGGCGAAGGTGTTTGCAGAGGAGAAATCAACGTCGATGAGCGAGGTGAGAACGGTTTTGGCTACGACCCTATTTTCGTCCCGGCAGACATCGAAGATTCATCTGCTGGCTCGCTCTCAACCGGCGGGCTAACCTTCGCAGAAATTCAAACCGCTGAAAAAAACGCCTTCAGCCATCGCCGTAAAGCGCTTGAAGCGGTTGCATACCAACTAAAATGAAAAAAAAATCAGCGGCCCCCTCGGAACAAACGAATAGGCTGCAAACCGGCTCAAAGGAGCCGTACCATACGCCGTCGTATTCAAAGCGGGGATGCCGGTGCTCGCCCCCGTAGGGGGGGGCGAGATGTCATTTGGCCGATTATTGTTGATATTCGCATTCGTTCTCGGCATCCTCTTCATGCTGTTTCTCGGCGGCGAATGGGAAAACGAACTCTACAACTATGTCTTCACCGGTGCACTGCTCCTCCTCGCCGCATTTCTGATGTTCACCCGGAGCGGTGGTAAGAAGAAGCGAAGGCGAGGTAAGAAACCGAGTGGCAGGAAGCGTGCGAAATCGTCAGATGGAGAGTCATCGGAGGAGGAGGACGACGACGGTTTTGAACTCCCAGCGGCGGTAGTCCAGGACGAGGACGGCGGCAGCAGGCGTGACCGAAAATTAGCCCAGTCAGCCGAAGCGAACGAAGAGAGCGACGATTCCGAAGAGACCGAAGAAGTTGTCCAACTCGACGCATCAGCAATCGAGGAAGAGGTCCATGTCGCTGAGGAATATGTGGTCGACATCGATGCCGAATCCATCGAAGAGGCAGACATCGAGGATTTCGTCGACGAGCAACGGGACAAGCGGGCTGCCGTCAAGCGCCGAATCGAAGAACGCCGCCGAGGACAGTTGGCTGAAATCCGAGCAAACGCTGCAAAAATGTGGGCAAAACAGGATGATTCAGAAGACCTCCTTTCGATTCTCTCAAAGCCAGGTCACGGCTTGACCCTGCTCGACGAGCCGGAAAAAGTGGCACCCGGTCATCCATATGGGGCGACCTATGTCAGAATTGACAACGCACGAATTCTCAAGTTGAGAATACCGCTCGATGACGGCTTTGTAGCCGCTTCCGAAATCGAAGAAGAGGAGGAACTTCTCGACCTGCCACCACCTCCAGACGGGCTCCCTCTCCCCCCTCCACCGACCGCAAGTCAGTCAAGGTTGGACGCTATGAGAGACGAAATGGTGTGATTTTATGTCGGAATCGCTTACTATTGAACAAGTGGAAATTGCCTCATCCTCACCCGAAGGAGGGGTCGTCGAAGTTTGGACAATCAACCGCCCCAACAAATTGAACGCCCTCAACTCCGAAGTGATTGCTGCCCTCAAAGCGGCCTGTGCTGAAGCGGAATCGAATGATGATGTGAGAGTGGTTGTCATTCGTGGCGCAGCGCCATTATCAGTCGAAGAGGGGGAGCGCGCTAAGCCACCAGCCTTTGTCGCTGGAGCGGATATCACCGAATTTGTCGGCAAAGGCTCAGATGATGTCCGAGCCACATTCGAAGATAATGCGTGGGAGGCGATTTGGAATCTGTCCATACCGACAATCGCCTCCATCGACGGCTTCGCCCTTGGCGGAGGCTCAGAAATCGCCCTCTCATGTGATATGCGAATCGCTACCAACCGTTCCCGATTTGGAACTCCTGAAATCAATCTGGGGTTGATTCCCGGCGGCGGTGGAACTCAGCGACTGGCTCGTCTGCTCGGCTACGGTAAGGCACTTGAGATGGTGATGAGCGGCGACATGGTTGATGCTGTCGAGGCTTATCGAATCGGATTGGTGAATCACCTCTGCGCTCCCGATGAACTTGAGGTCGCTACGATGACACTCGCCCAGAATCTCGGCTCAAAATCCCCTCTAACAATGAAGGCGGCTAAGCGAGCGGTACGAGCCGCTCTTGAGTTACCGCTCGCAGAAGGAATCGAAAAGGAGCGTGATGAATTCTGTGCCCTCTTCGATACCGAAGACAAAGAGATTGGAGTCAATGCCTTCCTCGCGCGCGAGCGCCCGGAGTGGCAGGGCCGTTGAGCCCGAGGTGGAAAAAATGGCGGATTCTGGAGAACCACTCGTTGTAGCGAAGGATTTGGGTAAGGCATTCGGCGACTTCGTCGCCCTACACCCCATCAATGTCAGCGTAGATGCGGGAGAATTTTTCGGGGTCTTTGGCCCCAACGGGGCCGGAAAATCGACTTTTATCAAACTCCTGACCGGTCAACTCCGCCCCACAATGGGCGGCGCCAAGGTGCTGGGCATCAATGTCCGCTCCGACCCTCGCAAAGTGAAGGCGAATGTCGGTATTGTACCAGAATCCGAGAGCCCCCCATCCTATCTGACCGCTGCTGAATACCTAGAGTTCGTCGCCCGCCTGAGAGGTCTAGAAGAGGTGGAGGAGAAGGTGAATTACTGGCTTGAGTGGTTTGGAATCACCGAAAAACGGGACTCTCTTTGCAAAGACCTTTCCAAAGGCCAGCGCCAAAAAGTGATGCTCGCAGGCGCCTTTATCCATAGCCCGAAACTGCTTTTCCTCGACGAACCATTTGTCAATCTCGACCCAATTTATCAGCGAAAATGTAGAGGGCTTTTGATGGAAATTATTGGCGATGGTGGAACGATTTTTCTCTGTACTCACATCCTTGAAGTCGCTGAAAGACTCTGCACACGAGTCGCGATTATAGACGAAGGTCATGTCCTCGCATCGGGTCGTGTGAACGATTTGAAAGAGCACGAAAATGAAACTCTCGAAGATGTATTCATTCGGCTTGTAGGCGCCTCGATGGCCCAGGTCGAAGCTAGAGCAGACGGCCTTTCAGAAGAAGAGTGAGAGTTGGTGGTTTCCGGTGACTTTCGGAAATAGGGAACCGCCGTCGATGTCGGAATCGTTCGGAGTCACTTTTCTAATGATGTTCCGCGAAGAATGGCGGCAGAATGTCGACTTTGCGCGCAAGCGTCATATCATCATGTTCCCCTTCATGTTGGCACTTTTGATTACCATCATGACCGTCGGACTGCGCTACCTTACCGGCGAAGTTCTAATCGGGGCGGAGAGTGACCAACAATCGTTTTCTTGGGACCAAATGAAGTTCTACATGCATGGGGCGATGTTCATGTTCAGCCTATCCATGGGTTCGTTTGCATTTCTCGGACGGGTAATGACCTCACAGCGGGCGGGCGGGAAAAACTACCTTCTCGCGGCACCGGCGATGCACCCTCTTGACCTGACTACGAACTACTTCTCCTACTACTGTAAGGAGGTCTGTTACTACATTCTCATGCTGCTCGTTCCGACTGTGGTAGGGATGGCTGGAGGAATCCTTTTGGAAGAATTTGCGGGACTTTCTACACCGCTTGAATGGGCTTCACTTCCCTTCGTGTTCGTTGCACTGGTCATCACACTCGCGCAAGGGCTTGCGTTCTCTTTCCTCGCCTCAGCTCTGTTCAGTAGGGGTGGAAAATGGGCAGTTCTCGTGCCGGTAATTGGCATCGGATTCGGACTGGTCGTGGCATTCGGAATAATCCCTCTTGAGAGCCTGATTCTCGGCATGGGATTCCAGTTCAGCCACCAACTCTGGATCCCTCCCGTTGCACTAGCAATCTCGTTTTTCATCGCTTACCTTGGAGCCTATCTTGTACCGGAAGATTTTGAAATTCATGTCAGCGCAAAGAGTGAACTTCTCACCCCTGTCTACAACCGTCTCACCTTCCTCGGAAACGGAACAACACGGCTTTTGGTGACCAAGGATTTGGTGGATTTGTGGCGCAGTAAGACATTGGCAAAGATGTTGATTTCCTACACTGTGCCCCTCGTATTCCTTGTACTGCTCGCCTGGCTGGTCGACTTCGCAAACTTCCCAATTCCGTTCAACCTCCTCTCGTACGCCCCCTTCCTCGGCTTCTTCGGTTTCCAATTCTACTCATGGCTCAATGGCATGGACCCTCCCGATTTCCTCAATGGATTCCCGGTATCGGTCCCCGAATTGTTACGCTCGAAAGTGATTGTATACTTCTTAATCACAACTTGGATATCTGTGATTTTCCTCGCTGTGATGGCCAAAGTTTTGGACCAGATGTGGGCGCTGCCGGCAGCCCTTCTAGTGATGATTGCCAACTCAATTTACATCGTCAGTCTAACCGCCCTTCTGATGGGCCTCAGGCCGAACAAAGCGATATTTGATTTCTCGATTATGGGCTGGTTCTACCTCGGCACCATCGTGCCACTGCTCGGCCTGTTCCTGCTTTCGTTCACTCAAGGTGATATGACCATCTACGAGAATTGGGGACAGTTGGTCTCAGAGCAGGGATTGAATGCGACAACCGCGGTTCTCGTCGAAGAGAATTCGGCTGGGAAAGGGCTGCGTGGAATTCTCTTCCTGAGCGCCATTCTCACTCTGCTTGGCGGAGCATTCCAGATGATGCTGACTCGCCGTTGGGGTACAGCGGCATTCGAAAACTGACCTCGGTTGGCGGGGTCCCAAATTTTCTCCAGAAAATTCGGGTATCGCTCATGAGTTTCGCCGAACCGGTTGCTCGGTGAAATCGCTGAATATCGGAAGGGCCCTCCGGGCCCTAAGAGCAACTATTCGGTTCGGCTGACTGAATTCGTTCTCGCTACGCTTTCATGCGCCCCGCCTAACCTCGGTCAGCCAATGCCAAATTCGTCGACTGGGGGGTACTGAATTCCGATTTGATCGTGAATTGAATTGAGTGTAAATTTTGACTATTTCTTGAGAATATTTTCATCTATTTCGATGATTAAAATATGGTGCGGGTATGAAATTCAACCGCCCCTAAGGGGCGGAATCGGATTGACCGCCCAATAGTGGTCGGAAGATAACCAAAGGTTATAGCGAATCGAGAAGAGTGCAAGGTACGCTGAGCCGGAGGCATCACCATGGCAAGAAAAGGTAAGGGTAGACCGAAGAGACAGCGGCGGCAACAGCAAAGAGCGCAATATGAAGAGCTCGACAAGTACCCAGTAGCCCCCCCTCACGCTTTCGCAAGGATTGTCCGAGACCTGCGCACACTGAACATTATGTATCAGGCGATTGAACCTCCTTTGACAAAGATTGAACAGCGAGATTTTGAGCAAATAATGGATATTTTCGTGAAGTCTGTCACCGCTGATATAGAGGAAATAGATACTGACCCTGCCGGCTATCTGCGTGCTGCGATGGACCAAATCATCAAGTCTTATTCGTTGAGAGTAACCAAGAAATCTCGTTCGAAGATTTTCTACTACCTCAAACGTGACCTTCTAGGATACGGCCGCATGGATGTTTTGATGAATGACGCCAATGTTGAGGATGTGTCGCTCGATGGTACAGGGATTCCGATTTTCGCCTATCATCGTAAATTTGAGTCGGTTGAGACTTCAATCGCTTGGCCTGATGACGATGAGTTGGAATCATACATTATCAAACTCGCACAGCGTTGCGGTAAGCACATTTCTGTCGCTGAGCCGCTGCTTGACGCGACATTGATGGACGGTTCTCGAATTGTCATGAAATTGGGACACGAGATTTCGACAAAGGGTTCGACATTCTGTATCCGTCGATTCAGAGAGGACCCGTTCTCGCCTTGTGACATAGTTGCATTCAGAACTATGACCAGCCTGATGGTCGCCTACATGTGGATCGCTTTCCAGCAAGGAATTTCGATGCTGTTCGTAGGTGGAACAGCGTCTGGAAAGACTACCACACTCAACGCGATGGCACTTTTCATTCCTTGGCAGATGAAGATTGTCAGCATCGAATCGACCCGTGAGGTCAACATTCCTCAGCCTAACTGGATTCCAGGTCTTACTCGACAGGGATTCGGAGGCGAGTCCAAGGAGGGTGAAATCGGTGAGTTCGAGTTGTTGAAAGCAGCACTTCGAGAACGACCTGAGTACATCATCGTGGGTGAGATTCGTGGTGCTGAAGCATATGTTCTGTTCCAAGCGATGGCTACTGGCCACTGTTCCTACTCAACAGTTCACGCCGATTCGGCAACTTCACTCATTCACCGACTGGAGAACAAGCCGATTGATATCCCGAGAGTTCTACTTCCTGCGCTGGAAGCAATTTCCATCCAAATGCAGACCAGAATCAACGGCCGTCGTGTGAGACGAACCAAACAAATTGTCGAGATTGTCGGCGTCGACCCGCACAGTCAAGAGGTCATCACAAATGAGGTGTTCAAGTGGGACCCGTCCAGCGACGATTACGAATTCTCCGGCAAGTCATATGTCTTGGAGAAAATCATGGTGAAAATCAATTACAACCAAGATGATATGAGAAACGAATTGCGAACTCGCAAGCGAATTCTCGACTGGATGGTCCTCAACGACATCCGAAAATCCGACCAAGTGGCCCAAATTATTACCGAATACTATGTCCGCCCACAAGCCGTTTTGGCTAGAGTAGACGGGCTCCAGTGAGGTGTTCTCAGTGGCGAAGAAGCCAGAAGAAAAGAAGCGCTTTGAGGGAATGACTCTCTCGGGTTGGCAGGTCTTTTCCAATATGCTTCTTGGAAAGTTGTTGAAAAAGAAGTCTCGAGCCGACACAGAATTGCAAAAAACTCTCTTACAAGCCGATATCCGAGTGATGCCAGAGGTCTACAAAGCGACGACCTACATGAGCACCTTCGTCGCTTTCGCAATCTGTGTTGGTGTCATTTCTCTCGTCTTCCTCCCCGAAATCGGCGGCATCGCACTCTATGAAAAACAGCAGACCGACGAATCGATTGTGCCATGCATTGACTGGGCATTCTGGAACTCAAACGACATCAACCCCGAACTCGATTGGAGTGGAGTAGGTCCGGACGAACAAACCTACACCTACGGTGGCTGCCCATTTTACGAAACGAAAGTGGTATCGGGAACGGCAAAAGCCGCCGTGGTATTCTTATTCGGCATATTGGCTCCTATCTTCGCCTACAAACATTTTCTGGGTGCTGCAGAACGAAAGAGATTCGAGAGGGGCGAGGCGCTGGAGAAGTATATCCCATACGCAGCATCATACACCGCAGCGATGGCAGCAGCGAATGCAACCCCATCAAAAATCTTCAAGTCACTCGCAATGAATGAAGACATCTACGGCGAAATTGCATACGACTCGGCGATGATTTACAGAGATGTGACGCTACTCGGTATGGACTTGGTAACTGCTATCAAACTCTCAGTCGATAGAGCGGCTTCGCCCTGGGTCTCTCAATTCTTCCAAGGTATGACTGGTACCCTAACCTCTGGCGGGAACTTGAAAATCTACTTCCTTAACCGGGCCGAGCACTACATGCGAGAAAACAGAATTAGGCTCAGCGTGTTCCTTGAAACTCTAGCGATGATGGCGGAATCGTATGTTGTGGTCGCAGTGGCAATGCCTCTCTTCCTCATCGTCATGCTGGTCATCATGTTCTGGGTGTCCGGCTCGGGGGCACAGTTGACGGAGACACAGGTGTACGGAGTCGTCATGGGTGTTCTTCCAACGATTCACATCGCTTACGCGATTCTCGTATGGATGATGAGCAAAGAACAAGAAATGTGAGATGGAGGTGAAAAAATGGCACGCAAGAGAAAGGAAAAAATTAGGATCGAACTCGACCTTCCCAAAGACGACAACTTACGAAGAAACTTCCTCGCAATCACCATCTCAACTGCGTTCATAGGACTCGCCTGCCTTGGCTTTTGGGCAACTAACGCCGACTTGGTCTTCGGCATCATGGCGCCGGCACCACTCAATGGAAACCCAGTTTTCATCAACTCTGCTTGTGGATTTGACCCGAACGGTGCTCAACCAGATTATTCGATGAACGAAACCTGCTACTGGACCAAGGAGCGGGCGGCGACTCAATCGATGACACTCGAATGGGAGAATGTGAAAGGCCCGGGTATGGCCCAAACTTTCGATATTCCCGGAATTGACCCTTTGAAATTAGGCACTTTACCGCATCCGGTTCAACCGCTGAGATTGGATTGTAGCTCGACGGCTGATGAATCGTATCCGTTTACAGTTACTTTGTGGGAACCTTCGTTTGGCGGGGGACTCGGAACAGCCCATGTTGTTCAAGCAGTGACAAATCAAGACGACTGCTTCATCATTATCGATAACGCCGTATCTGCCGAAGGGTGGCAAATGTGGCTTGAATTTGACCGGACGCTTCCTCGAATGACTAAATTTGAGGTGACTGTGTCAGTCGACTCCTACGACGGAATCCCTGATTGGATGAACGATGCTTCTCAGTTCGTAGGACCTGAAGTCGTTCTTGGACCGCTCACCATGAGGCCATTCCTCTTCGTGAACTTCTTCGGATACGGGTTCATTTTCATCTGCCTGCCTGGCGCAATTTATTGGGACAAGCAAATGAAGAAGATTGACGCCATCGAAGAAAAATTCCCCGACTTCCTTCGAGACCTAGCTGAATACTGGAAAGGTGGTTTGTCGATGACCTTGGCAGTGAGAACACTCGCTCGCTCAGAGTACGGCGCATTGAATGAGGAGGTGGGAAGGATGTCCGACCAACTCAGTTGGGGCGTAGCCTTCGGTGATGTCATCCAAATGTTCGCCGACCGAGTAGGAACTCCACTGGTCAAGAGAGCGATTAGCCTGATTCAGGAAGCAAACAAAGCGGGTGGAAAAATCTCCGATATTTTGGTCACTGCTGCAAATGACAGCCGAGAAATTAAGTTCCTACAAAGTGAAAGAGAGCGCGCAATCGCCTCTTACATCGCAGTTATTTGGACCTCATACTTCGTTTTCCTCGGCGTTATCGTCGTTCTCGCGAAGGTCTTCATTCCAGCGATTTCAAGCTCGAACGCCGGCGATGATTCAGCCCAAATCGGAAACATGGTAATTCGTGCCATCGACCCACTATTCTTCCTCGTCGTATTCTTTTACGGAGTCAGCGCGCAGGCGCTGGGCAATGGCTCAATGGCTGGATTGATGGCAACTGGAAGATTATCAAGCGGAATGAAACACGCTGGATACATGCTCATATGTGCAGTTTTATCCTTCAATCTAATCGCTTTCTCGCCAGATCTGATCGGTATTCCAGGCAACGTGGGACTGAATCCAGCATTGGGGACTTTCATTCCGGGTTGATGTGAAAATATGCGACAGCGTGGGGTTTCTCCAGATGACGCACAAGTGCATGTGCTTGAGATGTTAACGCTTTTCTGGCTGTTTTTCATGTCGGGAACATTCATTTTGCAACTTCAGATTCCAGACCCAGTTTCACCCGCTGCTGACGGCGCTCTGCAACTCGGTGCAGAAGACGCCTTCGTCTTGCAACTCGGGACAGATGCCACAGACTCTGCAAACCACACCACAAAATTGGGGGAGATGCTGGCCACAGAAACTCTCGATGATTCTTGTAATGCCCTTCTTGCCGGGCTTCCCAGTTTCGCTCAGGGCAACTGTTGGTTGGCTAAGAATGGGGGAGAACTCACTAGACATGGCGGAGGGAGCACCCCACTTGGGAGGACTGTCAGTATCCATCATCTGGTGCACGATGGTGGCGACGTTTGGACCGTCAGTTTGCAGGTTTGGAACACCGGAGGTGGGGTTTGATGCGACGAGTTCAATCGAGTGAATCGCAGTCGACCGGTTCTACCCGACTGGTAAGCGATGAGACCGGCCAGATGTTGCTGGCCACCGGACTAATTCTGATGCTCTCACTTCTTTCGATGGCGTGGTATGGAATTTCAGTCGCCGGATTGGGTGAGCCATACGACCCGGGAACTCACGATGTGCTGGATACCTCCGAAACATTCAGCGAAGTTTGGCAACCGCTCATCGAAAATCGCAGTGCGGAATTGATGGCTGGAGGCGCTGACTGGCAGGAGGCGATTGACTCCGCTGCAAATTCGACTGCGGCTGACTTGATGCGACATGGTGAGCACCGAGGTGTCGAAATCATTCTCACCAATATTATCGCCACAAATTCAAGTGGCACCTTCACCATCACTTGTGAGGTTGGAATCGCCGACCGTCACGCTCGACTCCAACTGGTCGACTACCAAGCAGAAATTGAAATCAGCTGAATCTTATTGCATCTCAGCAGGAATCCGCGGTTTCATCCACCGATGCCACAACGGCGGAATCAAGCAGGGCCAAAAGACCCCGAAGTACCCCGACGGTAGCGTCGGCGCATCATCGTAAGGCTGCAACTGCCAGAACGGCTTACTCGCCTTCAAATGGTGCGCTGGATGACGCGTCAACTCGAGAAGAGTCCAGCGACTCCAACGCTTCTCAGACTGCCAAGAATGCATCTCAGTCTGCCGTTCATCAACCCCCCGACTCAAACCGTAGTGGCGGATATAATTGACGAATTCAAGCAGGAATATACTGACGCCCGCCTGATAGAGGAATGCGACCAAAACCCATTTGCCAGCCCCGAACCAACTCTCCGCTGCAAGATAGATAATCGCTAACATGATTGCCTCGACGACCAGACCTAGGAAGACTGGATTGAGGAGGAAGAGGGTCGACTTACCCTTCTTTTCAGCCCGAAAAACCTCCGTCCGCCACGCACTGATGAACTGCCTCGGAATCGTCTGCGCAATGTGAATCCAAAGCCCCCTTCCCATCGCGGCGCTCGCCGGGTCGAGTTCCGTTGCCACCGTCTTGTGGTGATTGTAGTTGTGCTCCGTGGTGAAGTGAGCATACATCGCCAACACCAAATTCCCTCGACCAAGCCACCATTTCGCCGACTTCGGTCTGCTGTGACCCAACTCATGCGCTACCACAATTCCTGAAATTCCTGCCGAAATTCCGGTGCTGAATCCTGCCGCCCAAAGGGTCCAACTGTTGCCATCTTGGATGACTCGCCAACAGAGGGTTACGATGATTATTGGATTGAGAAATGCGTGAATAATGAGAATTGCTTCATACGGTTTGCCTGACTTTGGAGGGGGGCGTGCTGGCTTTGCCTCGCCGAAAAGTTGGTCGAGAATTGGATATACGAGTAAGATTAGTGCTGCCCCAAGAAGAGTCCAGTAGCCTCCAACCAAATTTCCGGAAAGCACTGCCAAAGGAACGATGAATCCGAGCAGATGAAACAGCCAAGATTCGGGTTTGAGTTCTGCCATCGTGTTTTACCCCGCCATGCACCTGAAATATCGGTCGAAATTCCCCTACCTCTGCTGGTACCACGCCTCGTCAAGCCACTGACGAACTCGCTCTGGCCCATCATCGTGAAGATGAGTGTCGACGACCTTCCAACCCGCCACTTTCGCGCGGATGAGCAGGCCTGATTGAATCTCTCTAATTCTGTTGAATGCTGCAAGATAGCGTGCTGAACCTCGATGCGAATTGGATTCTCGCTCAACGATTCTACCCTCATGAATTGACTCATTGTCAATGACTAGAGCAACACCGACTGCGACGCCGCCTTGTTTGGTCCAATCGCTGATAATTCTGTTTGAAGGAATGATGTGTGCTCCTTCAATCACCAAATCAATTCCTTCTCTGCGCGCACGAGAGACGACCGCTTCGACACCTCCCTCGACTGCAGCACTGGCGTCTAGCCAATCGGTGACCGCATCTCCCGTCTCACCTGTACTGTAGGTTGAACGGTGAAGGGCGGGGCTGTCGCCCGGCGTCGTGGTCGAGCGAAGCACCTCGCGAATCATGTCACTGCTCGCCGTGCGGTCGAAGTCGAGTTCAACCGCCACCGCCTTTGCGAGTGTCGTCTTGCCGACTCCAGAAGCGCCCGAAATCAACAGCAGACGGGGCGCTCTAATTGCAGATTCGTCGCTCACGAGGCCACTCTCCATTTGATTCGTAATGAGGCCAAGTCCAAGTCATCTTCGGCGGAATCACCGTTGGATGGCCTTGATTTCAAGGAACTCGTCGAGCCCATGGGTACCCAGTTCCCTGCCGTTGCCCGACATCTTGTAGCCACCAAAAGGCGCTGATATGTTGAACGCTCCACCGTTGATGCTGACCTGCCCGGTACGCATCTTGCGAGCGAAGGCCATTGCGCGCTCTTCGTCAGCGGACCAGACCCCCCCGGAAAGTCCGTATTCGGAATCGTTGGCCAAGGCGAGAGCCTCCTCTTCAGTTTCGTAGGTTGTGATGACCAGCACCGGGCCGAAGATTTCCTCGCACCAGACTCGCATGTCAGGAGTGACATCGGCAAACGCCGTCGGCTTCACGAAGTAGCCGGACTCAACTCCTTCAGGCATCCCGAGCCCGCCGCCAA
>CAUZUN010000006.1:0-12987 GCA_963583115.1 Candidatus Thalassarchaeaceae archaeon | reverse complement strand
GTATGCTCGCAACGCTGACCATCATTCCAATCTTATCGGGGCCTATTGCACTCGCTTCAGCAATCGACGAAAATGACCCGAATGTCTGGACCATTGACGAATTAGCAGCACTGCAGGAGAGGGAAGGCACGTTCCTTGGAGAATTGGTTGAGGATACCGAATTCCAATTATGGATCGAATACGATGTCGTCTATCGTGCCAAGGATGTCGAAGGTCATGGAGATTGGCACTACGGACTCGGCTTCGAACCTTATGGAGAAAAATTGAGTGACCCAGCAGAATCGACGCCACGAGGCAGAGAATATGCCCAACTCTACTTCTCACTACTCAACATTGACCCGACACTCGGCTCAGCGGTAATCATCAATGTGAAAATGATCAATGTGACCGGTTCAGACGGTGAATCAAGAATTGTCCCACAGTGGGCCGCACCTGCCGATGAAGAAAACCAGTTTTGGGTAAAAAGTGCTGATTTCGGCGGGCGGTGGGTAATTCCGGAAAAGATGGCAGATGGAACCACGGTAATCGAAGTGGTCGGTGTCTCTTACGATTGGCAGTTCTATCCAATGATTTTAGTTCTGCTTGGAATCGCTATGGGTGGCGTTGGAATCTGGCAACTTAACAAGGGTCGGGGAGCTGCGCACAGCGACCATGGCTACGACGATGATGACGATGATTTCGATGACGACTTTGACCTCGATGAAGATGAGGAAGACGACTTCGACGACGACTTCGACCTCGATGACGACTGAAATGGGGTGAATTCCTTGGGCTGCAACCTGAGGGATTTGGCTACGCCGGAACCTGTCGAACTAACCGACTTGGCTGGGCAAAGGGTCGCAGTTGACGCTTTTCTCACCGCTTACCAGTTCATCACCTCACTCCGGGCGCGAGGGGAAGGGCAAGATGGCGGACCCCTAAGAGACCGAAACGGCAACCCAGTCTCCCACTTGATGGGCTTCCTAGATAGGGCCACGGTAATGGTGGAAGCGGGTATCGACCCGGTCTTCGTCTTCGATGGTAGGCCACATGAACTGAAAATGCAAGAGTTGGCTGGGCGCAGGGCGCGCAAGGACGAGGCGAAGGAAAAGTGGACTGCTGCAGTGGAGGCAGAAGATTGGACTACCGCCCAAAAATTGGGCGGACAAACTGCAGAATACACAAGAGACATGGTTGCTGAGACAAGGGGAATGTTGGACTTGCTTGGAATCGCCAACATCGAAGCGCCGATGGAGGCGGAGGGCGCTGCTGCGGTTCGCTGTGCGCGCGGAGAATTAGGAGCAGTTGCCAGCCAAGATTGGGACACTTTGCTCTACGGCTCACCGGTGATGGTGAGGAATCTCGTTAGTCACGGCACCCGGAAATTTGGCAGGGTAGTTACAGCGGAGAGAATTGTCTTGGCAGATTTGTTGGAGGAAAATGGCCTCACCCAAGAACAGTTGGTCGACCTTGGAATCATGGTTGGAACCGACTTCCACCCGGGAATCAGGGGAATCGGCCCGAAAACTGGACTCAAACTCATCCGTGAACACGGCACCTTGGAAGAGGTGTGCGCTGTCAAAGATAAGGAAATTCCAGAACGACTTGAGGAGATTCGGGCACTTTTTCTCAACCATCCGGCAGGAGATGAACCGTTGCCGGCAAGCGGAATGTGCGACGAAGAGGGTCTTCGAAAGATGTTGGTCGAAGGTCGAGGATTTTCGGAGCGGAGAATCGAGCGGGCGCTTGGTCGGCTAGCTAATGCTGGAAGAGTTCGACAAGGTGGTCAGACCTCACTATTCGACTTCTAAGTAAAGAATGGGTTGGCTGGGTTAACGGCGACCCGCAGGCTCAAGGGCAAGTTGACCTCACCCGAACACTGTGGAGAACACTGATTCACCCGACCCAGTCGAGGTTGAGCAAGAGGGCTGGTGGTCCTTTGTCAACCAAGATAAGTTCTGGAAGGGATTGCTGATTCTCGGGATTCTACTCAATGTGGTTGTCGTCTTCACAAGCGCGTTCGGCCATGACACTCATGTTCGCCTCGCTGAGGATGATGATGGAGCCTTGGTCTGGGGCCACACCCGACCAATCGATTCTCAGGCGAGCGACCCTGCCTATGCGCCGACCTCCGACCACTTTGAGATCGCCTTCACCCAGAGCGAGTTAGGTGAGAGTGGCATCAAAGCGCTATCGCTCGTCTTTACATTGATGCTGATCGGCTTGGCCGGAGCGGCTATTGGAATCGCTGGTGCGGGCAATGAGGGTGCGACGCGCAACGGTTGGCGAGCCGCTGCACTGGTCGCTATTTATCCGACCTTCATCTTCTCGACCGGGCGCGCCTACAACGAACCGTTGATCGCGGGGCTCATCGTCATCGGTGTACTTTCAGTCCTGCAACGAAGCGCTGAAAAGAGTCGCGGAATGCTGGCTTTTGCGGTGTTAGTCTCGACAGTAATGTTTAGCCTCGTGTTGATGGTTAAGGGAGTCAATCCACTCTATTGCCTCGGCTTTGGTGCAGCGCTCGCACTCTTCTTCGGAGTCGATGAGTTTGCCTCCAACCTACGCCGAATCACCCGCAAACCAATCGTTGCCGGTTCACTGACCGCGGGGGGGGTATTCCTCGCGATGGTCGGGTTGGGCCTGAGTGGGGGAGGGGGAACTCTCTCTGTCATCGGGGAGGAGACTGGTCGGTTCGCCTTCGCGTTGCTGGTATCGACCTTCGACGTGGTGCTCATCTACTCGCTGTTCGGCATGGTGTTGTGGCCGTTTGTCTGCCCCGCACTCAAGAGGCTTCGAGAGGTCGAGGATTTGCGAGCGACCTTCCTCACCGTCATCATTGTAGGATTTACCACAGCAATCACGGTCTATGTCGCGGCACTCTGGACCTATGAGTCGGTGCGCTGGAACGCCGAGTGGCCTTGGGTGATGTGGACTATGGGCAACAATGGGCGCTACATCTCTCTCATCATGGTGCCAGCCCTGATGCTGCTCACACGCCTCAAGGCGCTCGACCCCGAACTCCCCTCACTAACTGACCCGGGCAAGAAGGCACCCGCACTCGCCCTCGGTTTGATTCTCATTCTGCCGTTGGCGGTGCTCGCGTCATTCCACGGCCAGACCTTTTGGACCGAGGATGCTGGAGAGTTCTTGTCGTTCAACATGGATGATGGAGAGGACTTACTGTTCGTTGACGAGGCGACCTTGGGAATGCACTACCTCTACACCTTCCACACCGAAGTTGACCCCGACGATTCTCGGAATGTGACTGGACATTGGCGCGCCCCCGAGTCTGGATGGCAAGACGAACTAGCGGATGGGCTGACCCTTCCCAACAGGGGTAATCTCTCGAATGTCGAATGGGTTGTCCTCGCGCCCGGGCTAGACTGGCAAAACCCTCCCGATGGGTGGAGTGTAGCAGCTAGAGGTGAGGCCGATTTCATGAACGGAGGTGGTGAGTGGACCATCTGGACTACTCACGGCGAAGTCATCGCAATGCACTGACTAGTCGAGTTTGTCGACAACCCTCTGGCGGTCTTTTCGGAACAACTTCATCCGCTTTCGCTTCTGTTCTGCAACCAACTCTTCTGGGTTCTCACGCAGCGACTTGAAGGGAATCCACTTGTCTGGAACCAATCGCCATGGGATTACAAATGCGACAATACCGAGCAAAATCTCGCTTCCTGGTATCATGAATACGCGCAGTGGAATCACCACCGTTCCGATGAGGCCAAGTTGGTTTGCTGCCTGTTTTCGCTCCGCCTTGTCGGTCTTCCTTCCGAGGACTATCTTTCCGAGAGTGTTGAACGCATCCTTGGCCTCCACAGCCTCAACCTTCGCCACATCCCACCCCTTGGAAACCGCCTCACCCCATTTCTCTGGGTCTTTGGCGACCGCGACTAATTCCTTGCGCTGTTCCTTCGGAAGTTTCCTGGCTACGGTATAGGCACCTCTTGCGATCCATGGGATTGCTGAGAGGATACGGCGAATCCTGCCCCGTCGTTTGACTGGCAGTTCACTCATGGAAGTTGCAGATTACCGATGGGCATGAACCCATCCCTCTCCGGCAGGGTGGTGGTGGTAAAAAAAAGTGAACTGGTTTACTGTCGGGAGGCACGGTTCTGAAACAAAAAAGAGGCCCGACGGGGAAAAATTCCCCCATCGGGCCGGGTTCGAAAATCTTTGAAGGCGCTCAATTGAACTCAGTTTGGAGTTCAGTTGCGCTCGGACTGGATCTGTGCGCGCATTGTCTTGCACGCCTTTGCAGCTCCAGAGAGGCTACCGCGCAGGCGGCGGGAAGCGGCGTCTACGCCCTTCTCATGCTTCTCGGCATCCTTCATAGCGGCCATTAGGCCGTCAATCATTTCTTGCAGTTGCTGACTTACTGATGTCATATTCCTGCGGGCCGCTCGACCGCCCTATATTGTTTCGGACACCCGCGTTCGCCATTCGGACGGCTGAATTCAACTATTCCAATACTGAAGTGGACAATATCCAAGGGATATAACATCTAAAAAATCTGCTTTTTCCTCAACATCAAATTATGTTAGGAGTAGTGTTTGATAAGTGCATCCAAGTCGTGATGGTCCAATGTCGAGAGCGACTGCAGTCCACCGGTAATCGCTTGCAATCCAGGAGCGAGAACACGCCACTGTTTTCTAAATCCGGACCGTTTTGTTGACACGCACCCACCTCCTTCAAGAGAAATCAGATGATGACTCACCAACTGCTGACTACAACCGAGCTCTTCGGCTAGTTGACCTTGCGTGAGAGGTCCTGTGGAACTGGTGCCAGGGGGGTTTCTCGCTAGCCTGTCGAGGATACGGAATTGCATCGTGTCGGGGGTGTAAATTACCTGAGGGTTTGGCAGTTGCTCAGCCGGGGTGTTCGTAGGTATCGAAGCCGTGTAGTACCTCAGAAACACTCCCTCTTTCCTTCCCCAAACAGACGCTGCCGCCTCCAAGGTCTTCAGGTGGATGGTCGCTTGGTGGTTGCCCAACATCAACGCCCGTACTATTGCTGAGAGGTGCGCACCTTGGTTCCGTTCAAGGAACGAAACGATTCGCTGACGCGAGGGGTCGCCATCGGCGCGTGGACCCGGTGCCATCGAAGTTGGCTCTGCTGTGAGCCAATTCAACTCTCCCTCTTGTTGTAAGTTGGAGAAATGTGCGTTGCCACGGTAATCGTGGATGCCTTCGAAGGCTATCGCCAACCGTCCTACCTAGGTCTCCCGGAGTTTTCCCCGGGAGAGGGTGTTGGTTGGTTACCAGTTCATTCAGCGGCTGCGGATGAACGAGTTGTCTGCCTGCATGGTCCAATCTGTGTCGTTGGGTGCGAGGTAGACAGTCTGGCCACTTTCGCTGGTGACATAGGAGCCACCTGCTGGGAGTTGTGTGTAGTCTGGTACGGAGCCAATGCCACCTGCTGCTGGGCCGAGTGCTTCTGCAGCACCAAAGCCCATGCCGAGTTCCTCTTCCTTGCGGCCGCGCATTAGCATGACTCCTAGCGTGACTGCTACGAGTAGGCCAAGAAGGAGAGCGCCTGCAATTCCGACTAAAGCGAGATTGAGGCCGCCTGCTGCTTCTGTGTCAACTATATCTGCGGTGGTGTCATCTTCCGTGGTGTCTTCGACAACTGGGGGCTCTTCGAGAATATCGAAGGCAGCACCGGTTGACGAGGCGCGGTCGAAGCCATCATCACCCAATGCGACAAAACTGAGTTTGATTTGGTCGCGGTAGAGTAACTTTCCAACCTGCTTGGTGATGTTGAAAGAGTATGGCTCTGAGATGTCGGAGACATCCTCTGTTCCGAAATCAGTGCAGACTCCAGTATCAATGTTGCAGATTGTCCAGATAATCTCCACATTGGTAAGTACAGCGTCACCATGGTGACTGACGGTGAAAGAGGGTTCTTCGCCAACATAGATGTTGAAGCCCTCAGCCATTATGTCGCCAGTTTCTGGGTTATCAGACCACACCAATGGGATGGACTCGATTATCTCGACTGTAACATCGTATGCGGTAGCGGCGTCATGGACATCGCTGACAACGATTGTCAAGGTGTGAGTGCCAGGCTCCTCAAACCACGCGGTGATTGCACCGGAGAGTGGATTGTAACGAGAGCCAATCTTCCAAGTGTCCGAATTTACGGTGACGAACATTGCGTCTACCGAGTCATCCACATCAGCCATATTTCCAATGACATCGAAGTTGAACTCTTCGCCGATCTTCATTCGCAGACCGTTGAAGTCTGTAACATCGAGCGTAGGTGCGTCGTTGATGTTCCCTATATGCACTACGAGTTGAGTGTCGGTGAACTGGCCGTCGCTGTCTGAAGCCCTAATGGTCATCAATGTCGAGCCGAATGCGTTCTCATCGACTGTGTCGATGTTAATCGTGTGGCCGTTGATGTCGCCAGAAATCAGCGAACTGTTCCCGACATCAACGATTGACACAGAGAGGCCCATCGGACTGATCGATATTCCATCACTGCTGGTGTCAGAGAGATATGGAGTCAAGATGAGAGAGGTGCTACCACCTTCGTTGAACGACTGTGGAGGTAGGGATGCCCAGCGTGGAGCACCGTTCTCAATCACCATGATGGAAAGAGTTCCAGAGTTCGATTCCTCGCCATCCGAGATGCTCAGTTGCATCGGTTGTGCGACTACCTCGCCGGTTGGGTTGGTAATCACTTGGTCAAACTTAACCTCAATCTCTCCAGTTGCAGCATCCCATTGACGGAATGCAGGGTTGTTGCTGGTGATGACTAATTCGTTGAGAGGCGTTTCAGCGTCGCAGACTAGGCCTGCTAGGTCAATGCGCTCAATCATCTCAACCTTGACGGATGGTTGGCCCGGATAGTTAGGGCAATTGGCTGGAATCTCGCCGGGTTGAGTTGGGTCGACTACCATTGGAAGGCCGTTCATCAAGTTGAAGGCGTTATCACTTACTTGTGACCAGTCACCGATAGTACCGCGGGCGTCTACTAGACGAGCCCGTACATCATAGTTGCCTGAAGCGGATGTTGAAGGAGGTGAGACTGTGAAGACGAACCGCTCGTTGCCAGTTCCTTCACCCATCAAGGTGCCTCCGCTGACCCAGTCTCCGGACCAAGTGTTGAGGTTTGCAACACTGGTTTGCATCTCTGCTGACATCGTTGCCATTGAGTCAACTTGGTCGTTGGAAAGTCCTGAGACTTCAAAGTCAAGAGAATCGCCGCGGGCGATTTGGCTCTGTCCTGTTGCAATCGGCCTACTTGCCGAGGGTGCTACATCGTGAGAAATTGAACCATCCTTCTGGTTGTTGCCAACTGGAATTTTCTCGCCTACTGTGTTGTAGAGGCGCACGCGGAATGTTTCCGCACCATTGTCCTGCATGGTGACTGATGAAGTGTCGAACTGTGCTGAGACGCTCTGAGTCTGTCCTACATTCAAGTTGTTCAAAGCGACTGACGGTCCGATATTCTGCTCGCTGTTCATACCAGTAACATGGTAGAACTGAATCGAGCCGCCGTCTGAGTAATCCTCAGTCCCTGAGTTTGTGATAGTTGCATCGAGGGTCAGCATATCGCCGGTCTGGAAGCCAGAGGAAGGCGAGTCATCATTGGTGATGGTGATGTCCGTAGCCGAGAGATCGAGAGGGTTCATCTCGCTGTCTGCGGTGTGGTAGACATCGTAGCGAGTTGCGCCACTCGACCAGCCACTTTGGAGTGCGGCGATGGTCATCATATTGGAATCATCACTGTTGTAGACTGTCGACTTAGGTACGGACCAGGTGTAGGAGGTCGCAGTCGAAGAGAGCGTTAGTTGCACGAATCCGTTGTTTCCTGAATTGGTCAGCCATTTCTTCCAGCAGTGAGTAGGCTTGGACCCGTCTGCGTATGGATACGAATGGCACACATTTTCGGTTACTGCGGCGAATACTGACACAGTCTTACTGCCTGATCCTAGATAACTGGCCTCAATTGTAATGTCTACATTGTTACCGTTAGGTGCCTGTGCGACTGATAGAGTGTAGTCGTTGACCGTTGAGTGCATGTTGTTACTCATACCACCCGTTCCGGAGAAGAGACTGTCGTAGTTGTTGTTACCTCCTGAACCTGACTTGTAGCAAGTCGTGGAACCGTGAGTACACTCTCCGAAATAGGCTCGTGGTGCGCTGTTGGAACCAGAGGAATCTAGATGGGAGATTCGGTTGATTGGGCCCACTTCACCAGCTTGCGAGGTTCGAAGAACGGCGTACTGACTCGCAATATACGAGATATACACGAACTCGTCAGTATTGGCCGTTTTCAATTGTTTCAGGGACTTTGTGGCACTGTTGTAGCAAGGCGGACAATCCTGCCCTCCCACATATTCAGCAAACACCACATGTCCCGGCGACGGTGCTTCTAGCACGACGTCGACGGTTTCCAATACAGTCACAATTGGCTCGTTCGTTTCTTCCTGCACAGAGTCAACGAGAGTTCCCCAACTCATCATTACCATCAGTGCTGTCATAATCAATGGGGTCAAAATTCGTATTCCCATACCTTCGGCGGTTGCATCCATCCATATTAACAGAAGTGGGGGGGGTCATTGGTAGACTATTCACTCTCAATTGGAAAAACCCTAATTTTTCGGTCTTCTCAAACAGGGCTTAATGGCTTTCAGTAACCCGTTCGCGCACTCGCGCACGTGAGGGGGAGGAATACTTCACTCTGATTCAGGCTCTGGTATGGCCCTATCAACGCCGGCCAGTTGGCTAAGTCAGTCAAAAAGGACTGTTTTCTTGCCTCTCCGGAAAGATATTCTCGCTCGATTCGCGGTTAGCGAAGTGGTTTGGAAGTTGGTCGTGAGGTGCTCTGCCGCTCACATCATTCGGAAGCTGGCTGCTGCCGCTCACATCATCCGGGAGACGATGCGCTCGGTCTCCTCACTGCTAAGCCCGAGTTCTCGGTAGGCGAGTGGCCCACCTTCGTCGAGTACCGGCTCTTGCTCCTCGAGAGTCAGCCGAGAGTTGGTCTCAAAGAACACCCCGGTGTGAATTTCATCGCCCCACACCATCGCCTTCTCAATGCCCGCCTTCCAGTCGCTCGCGTCATGGTCAAGGTCCTCTAGCGGCTGTACTCGCGGCCTGAAGAATTGGTAGGTGTTGACCTTGTTGAAAGTCACGCATGGACTGAATACATCGAGCAGGGCGAAGCCCTTGTGCTCGATTCCAGCCTTAATCAACGAGACCAACTGTTTGATGTTTCCAGTGTAGCCACGCGCCACCCAAGTGGCGCCGTTGGTGATGGCGCTGGCAATAGGGTTGATCGGCAGCTCAACGCTGCCGTGAGGAGTGCTCTTGGTCTTCATGCCAACCTCGCTGGTGGGAGATATCTGGCCTGTGGTCAGGCCGTAGATTTGGTTGTCCATCACTAGGTACAGAATGTCGAGGTTGCGCCGGGCGGTATGGGTGAAGTGGTTACCTCCAATTCCGTATCCATCCCCATCTCCGCCAGTGACGATGACGGTCATCTCGTGGTTCGACAACTTGGCCCCCGAGGCGTGTGGGAGTGAACGCCCGTGCAGGGTGTGCATGCCGTAGGAGTTGAAGAAACCCGGGAAGTTGGACGAGCATCCAATGCCACTAACGGTGAGAATCTTATGAGGTTTCAAACCTAGTTCAGCCACCGCTCGCTGTAGTCCGCTGAGCACACCGAAGTCGCCGCAGCCGGGACACCAATCAGGGTCTACCTTACCCTTGAAGTCCTTCGGTTTCAAAGTCAATGTTGCATTCGTATCCGACATCTCTTCATCTCCTCAAACAATGATTTTCTCATACGGCACTGACAAGGTCTCGCTACCTTCGAGCTGCTCCTTTACCGCCGCCACAATGTGATGTGGCTTGAATGGCTCGCCGTCGTACTTGCGGATGTGACCGTCCACCGTGAATCCGGTCTCGCCTCGCAGGTAGCGATGGAAGAGTCCGGAGTAGTTGTTCTCGATGAGGATGGTGCGCTTGCAGGAGGATAGCAATTCGGTCGCCTCGTCTACGTGGAAGGGTACCAGCCACTTGAAGTGCAGGTGGTTGGCGACCACACCGACCGCAGCAAGTTGTTCGATTGCCTCTTGGATGACGCCGGCGGTTGAGCCCCAAGCGACTAGAGTCACCTCGGCGTCGGCAGCGCCGACGATGGTCGGAGGCGCCAAATCGGCTAGCAGGCCATCCATCTTGCTCTGTCTCTTTTCCAACATCGCCCGGCGCTTGTGCGGGTGTGTGAATTCGTCGCTGATGAGCACCCCGTCGGGCATATGCTCGTCGGTGGACACGACATGCTCGTAGCCAGGGATTCCGGGGAGAGCACGAGGTGATATCCCGCTTTCAGTGAACTTGTAGCGCTCGTAGTTTCCTGCCTCATCGCCCGCCTCGGTGATGAGTTCGCCTCGGTCGATGATCGGCTGCATGTCGAGGACCTTCGGGTCGATGGTCGAAGTCTCGTCGGATATCAGCAAATCGGAGAGGATGATTGCCGGCAACTGATACTTGTCGGCGAGGTTGAACACCTCTGGAATCGTTTGGAAGGCGTCGAGAGGACTGCTCGGGGCGAGGATGAGTTTCGGGAAGTCGCCTTGACTAGCGCCGAGCACCTGCCACAGGTCGCCCTGCTCGGTCTTCGTGGGCACCCCGGTCGAAGGACCGGCACGCTGCACATTGACTACGACGATGGGTACCTCCATCATGCCGGCTGCACCTACCCCTTCGGTCATCAAAGCAAATCCGCCACCAGAGGTGGCGCACATCGAACGGCAGCCGGCGTGGGCCGCGCCAACTGTCATGCAGATGACGCTGATTTCGTCCTCGACCTGACGAACCATGATGCCGAGTTCGCGGGCGTTGGCCGCCATCCAGTGTAGGATGCCAGTCGAGGGGCTCATCGGATAGGCGCAGTAGAACTTGACACCGGCACCAGCCGCCGCCATGGCGAAGGCTTGGTTGCCCGCCCAAACGGCGAGCGGCTCACTCGGCTGTGGTGCCTGCTGCTCTGCAGGTGTGAAGTTGGCCGCCGAGTGTTCGTAAGCAGCCTTTGCCACGCGCACATTCTCCGCCACCAGTTCCTCACCTTTGGAGGAGAATTGGAAATCGAGTACATCTTCAAGAGCGGAGAATTCGATTCCGATGAGTTGGCAGGCGACAGAAATTGCCACCGTGTTCTGCATCAGTTTGTTGGCACCCTTGCCGGCCAACTCCCCAACTGGCATAGCGCAGCGTTGGACACCTTCAGTCGCCTCTCCAGGCTCGATGGTGTCGCTGTTGTAGATGACTGAGGTGCCAGGACCGAGGTGCTCGAGATGTCGGTTCATAGTGTCCTGATTGAGGCAGATTATCAGGTCAATGACATCGCCATGAGTACGAATCTCACGGTCACTGCAACGGACGGTGAGAAAAGAGTGGCCACCACGGATGATGGATTGGTAGGCGTTGTAGGCGTACATGTGGACACCACGGCGAGCAAACAGTCGGGCGAGGATGTTTCCTGGAGTCGCGATACCTTGTCCGGCCGCCCCCCCGATGCTAATGACGTAATCGAATCCACTCATTCCTGCTCACCTACCCGACGCTCGCATCGTCATTCCGACCCCAATTCAATGTGGTCCCTTCGGAGCCCCGTTAGTCCGGCCATTATATCGGTTCCTATTTCACCGGCTGAAAGACCGTCGGCGCTCCTATGTGAAATCGCTTCCGTTGGTCACAACCGCACTTTCCAGCGTGGGGTGCAGCGGGGGCGACCAACTCGCTCCCTTTCTTGCGTGGTCGAGCAGATGCCAATAGAGCGAATCGACCCGTTGCTCGGGGTTCATGAGAGTCATTTCTGAGGCGCAACTCATCCCTTTGGTTGCCCTCTTCCATGAGTGGCGCGCAAGGACGGATAGCAGCGGAATTCGGAGTGCTGGACCGGTTACAGGAAGGCTGTATGCGGTCAACCATTGACGCTCGACCAGCCCTTCGCTGCGAACCGCCCGGGATACTAACATCCAATCCCGGTTCGGTCCCGCCTTCCTCCGCGTCAGCCAACTCGGATTGACCGATGAGTCGAGGCTGACTCCAGCAGCGGCGAGCGGAGCCGCCATCCAAGGTGCCGCATATCCCCCCGGTGCCCGGAACCATGGGCGAAAGGAGTCACCCGCAAACTCAGCGAGGCGGCGGAGAGAGAGGGAGAGGTCCTCCTGGAGTCCGAAAGGGTCAGCCGGCCAAGCCGACCAGCACCGATGTCGATTTCCGTGTGAGGCGATGGTCACCGCCGAGTCAGAGTCCAAGAGTTGGCGAAGATGGTCGGCGAACCGTGGGTCGTCAAGTTGCTCTGCGACGACAAACAGTGTGACTGGAATCCCCTTCCCAGCGCCATCCCGCCACCGGAGGAAGGCCTTCCATGCGGATGCCAACTTCTCGCTCATTCGATAGGTGTCGTCGTGCTCTGGGCGTTTGGAACGGCTCGGATGACCGCTGTTGCGGGGCAGGTGTGAGATGTCATCCGTGTCGAGGGAGAGCCATACGGTACCGTGAGAGGGTTCACCGCTTCTCACTAAAGGGAGGCGGGGTAGAATGAATGTGATGTGCTCGGTAAGGTTGCCGCCTACTACGACCGAACCATCCCCCTCCTCTGCTCTACGCCCTGCCCACCTGCGGACTAGTGATTCACAGGTGGCGACGCCCGCCTCATTATTCGGGTCAACAGTGATTTCCACCGCTGTCGGGCCTCCTTGGGTGGTGGAAATCCAATCCAGTGCTTTGTCGCAGGTGCGGGTTGCGATTCCTCTGCGAGTCGCTCCCTTCACAACCCAATAACCGAGATTCCAATGACCTAGTCGCGTGCGAGTGGTTCTGTCGAATGCGACAAGTCCGAGGAAAGATTCGTCGGAGCGATTGACGATTACCCAGTGGTATGCCGTTCCGAATCTTCCCATCCCCTCCACATCGGTTAGGTAGTCACGTAGTTGGGCTTCCATCGGCTGGTCCATTTCATACCAAGGGAGGGCGAGGACGA
>CAUZUN010000005.1:0-13687 GCA_963583115.1 Candidatus Thalassarchaeaceae archaeon | reverse complement strand
TGGTGTAGAGAGCCTCATCAATCACCCTTGGTCGATGACGCATGCAGCAACTCCCGAGGCTCGCCGATTGGAAGTTGGAGTGACTCCCGGCTTGGTCAGACTTTCTGTTGGGATTGAAGATGTAGATGATTTGTGGCGTGACATTGAGTCAGCCTTGCAAGCCGTTTGAGTTGGAACAACGGTAACACTCGTCATTCATTGAATCAAAAATCGGGCAGTTCCTGCATTGTTCCCGTAGCGGTTCTAAGTAGTTCCATGGCAGCGACATAATCAGACACATCACCAGAATCTCCAACCGCTTCGCTTGCTGCCCAAAGTGAATCTACACAAGGCACCCAATCTCCACCCCAATCTCGGATGTCCGGGTCGAAGTGCCACGCCTCTCCCTCACCTTTCCCGTGAGCGGATAACCATGCCCAACCCATTGCTAAATTTCCATCCCCCTTAGCCTTGCGAGCCATGCCGGTTGTCGTACCAATACCATCAGCGCGTGCCTTCTTGACCAGTGTATCTGCGAAGTCCAGTGGTGAGGGTAAAACCCCATCATCCCAAGGGAATTTCCGGAGTAGCCGGGCGCCACTTTGTTGCCCGTCAACCTTCCTCAAGAATGAGCCAAACGCCTTACCGCGGCTCAGTTGTTTTTCAAAAGCATCCTCTGCAGCATCTCCGGTAAGGTCGAACAGAGTTTCGAGAACATCCATCCCGTGTTTTCCCCAGACAGCATTCAGCAGACTGTGTGTGCTACCATCCTCAAGCCGGACTAAATCGCTTGAAAGCCAATGTCCTTCACCGCTCGCATCAACCCTGATGCCACCCTCAATCGAGTCGAGGACAGCGGAGATTGCCTCTTTCTCAAGAGCACCCCCTTGGAGGTCGTCGAGGAAAGAATCTCGGTCATCCGAGGAATACCACCGGTGCCCGATAATCAACCCATCCTCGCACTGTTCAGCGAACGCGTCGTGAAGATTTTCAGTCAGTTTAGTGTCTTCGATTTCAAGGCGTAGCCAGCGTTCAATCACTGCATTCATCGCCTCATTAGCGGCCTCGGTGACTTCTCCATCTTCTGGCCAACCTTCCGGTCGGTAACTGACATCAATTTCGGTGATGTCAACCAGTTTAGGAGGACTCATCGACAATGCAATCGATTGAACGAACGACTCTTTGTTCGTCTTCAGTGCCTCCAAGCCGACGCAAACTTCCACACCACAGTCGAAGGCGAGATTGACTGATTGCCCCTCATCATGAGTGGACCATGTTCCACTACCATCACCTTCGGGCTCTTCGAATCGAAGTGAAGATGTCCTCAAGCATGAGGTTAACCAATCCAGTGGGGGGGCCGGGTCCATTCCAGTGCAGATGAATTCGTCACCCCACGAAAAGAACCAGTAGCCGTTACGGGCCAATTCTTCCCAAGCCAAGAGGCGAATTTGTGAATTTGAATGCATCTGTATGCCGACGAGGTGGGTAGGTCGACCAGTCCCTCTTCGGACATAGGAGGCGGTCCCATAGACGGGGTGTTTGAAGATGGCTACGGTGGTAATTTCTTCTTCATGAGCAGCGATTAGGGAACCGGCAAGAGCGCGCGCTACCAAGTCTCCACCCTTCTGTGCCATCCTTCTCTTCAGCCACTTTTGATTCTCTTTTTTTCGAGCGACCATCTCGACTTCTTTCATGCAACCCTTCATTTTGTCACGGCGCAAAATACCGCGTGAAGTAGGACCGATTATGGCCGGAATTGCAATATGAGGGTTATCGAGTAAATTTTCGAGATTTTTACCCAATTTTTTCTGCACGGAAATTGAGGCCTGCTTAGTGCCGCGCATACGCATACGCTGCTGCTGCTTGCCCGGAAAAGTAACCTCTGCTGGACCCGCCATGATACTCCCTCAGTTCGGCCGACACAGGCATCCCGCTTGAGTCCGACGGCTGTTAGGCCCTCCACCTTTCGAGCGCCAATTCCTCCAATTCATCTAGACTTCCCGGGATGACGAGGCAGTGGACTCTACCCCCATCAATTTTCGAAATATGCTCCGCTGTACCACACACGAGGCGTGAATCTGAGGTTCCCATATCACTGCACAGAACAAATGTCCACGCCTCTATTTCAGCGCCGAGTTTTGTAGCGGTTCTACGAATTACCGAGATTGCATCAGCCGCACTCATCGGTTGCTGTTCTCCTTCACCCATACCGGTTGGGTCGAGGTCGAGAAGCATCAGGGTGTGGAGGTTTTGTTCGCGGTTTGAAATCACCATCTCGAGTGGTGAGGTGGGGAGGTAATCGCCGTACGGATAGGCGAGGGTAACCTGCCTACCAAATCGATACGATTGGAGTCCGAGGGCCCCGGTGACAATCGTGGTGATTGATATTCCATGAATCACCTCACATGCAATGCCTTTCTCCCGTGCGCGCAGTTGTAAATCGACATGGGTGGTCGCTTGCAATGGGTCACCTACAACCAACAAAGCGACAGAAGTTTTGGCCGCCAATACGAGCAACTCCTCAGGGTTCTCAATCGCCGGGCGCATCAGTTTGGTCCAACTACCAATCCGCTCGGTTAGTAACGCCTCTTGGGTTGGCGGCAGCAGCGCAGTATAGCCTTCAAGGAAGCGATGTTCACATTCACTCGCAATCTTGAGTGCCTCCAATGACATCGCATCGATATCACCCGGCCCGATGCCAATCAACCAAAGTCCAGTAGCCACTTCTCTCATCATCGGGCCTCCGTCAGCGTCAAGCGAGTGGCTTTGCTCGGAGTGTCGAGTCGCATGCGTCATTTGAGAGTGCCGAAGCAGGAGACGCACGCCGTATTCGATGCTCTTCTGAGTGCCGGATTCCTCGCCCCACGGGTTCGAATCCTACGCGACGGCGACTACACCCTGGTTCCAGTCGATGACGATGCCCCCCCACAACTAGGCGAGGAGTTTGCCCGTTTTGAGGAGGTTGAGGAGGAACAGCCGGAGGTGGAACCGCACCGTTGGATAGAGCGGCTGCCCGAATGGTTGTCAGAGGAGACAATCGCAGAGCACGAGGGCGTTTGGCCGAGCTCACAGGAACTCTTGGGTGACCTTCTTGTGTTCAAGGTGGAGAGTGAGGTCAGCGACTATTCTCAGCAGATAGCATTGGCAAAAATCAGCCATGTCAAGAGAGCCCGACTAGCATTGCGCGACCATGGAGTCGGAGGCGAATTCCGGGTTCGAGAACTCGAGCCGCTAGCCGCCCGTCATGAAGGGGAAATCATCGATGCCAGCCAAATTGCCGACTTGGAAAGCGAGACCCGCGCAACTCTTCTCACGATGCGTACGCTCGTGCGCGAACACATGCGCTCAATCAGAATCGACCCCTCAAAAGCCTACTTTTCCCCGCGACTTCAAGGCGAGCGTTGGCATACATTTGAGTCAGCCCAACGACTTCAAGAAATTCTTGGCCGCCCACTTTCCGTGGCAGACCCATATTGTGGAGTTGGCCCAGCCCTCGTCCATCTCATCAAACGGAGAGGTCTTGTCGGTGAGTTGTTGGCAAGCGACCTGAATCCAGATGCAGTCGATTTGCTGTTTGACAACCTTCGACGATGGGGGGCCCCAAAAATTCCGGAAATACGGGCGCCTCTCGCTGAAGTGAGTCCCGGTTGGCGAGTCGGTGTTGCGGACGCCTTGACTCTCAAAGATGACCGCGAAATAGCCGGTTCATTCGACCTATTGCTCGTCAATTTACCACACGACACGGTGGAACATTTACCACACTTGATACCACTGTTGCGGAGGGGTTCTCCTACACTTGTGCGCGGCTGGGTGGTTGCTGCCGAGGATGATATTCCAGAGTTGAACCAAACTCTCCAAGAGATCCTCCAACCCCAGTTACCTGACTATCCCACCCCAACCCTCGAAAAGCGCAGGCAGTACAATTCGACCGAGTGGCTTTGTCGTTTCGAAGCGTGGCTGCAATTACCAAACTGAACCCCACACCATGTAGGGGGAAACGCCCAATAATAACCCAACTCTCTCAACAGATATGAGTCGCGCTATTTTCCTCGTGATTATCATGTTGGCCGCGCCTCTCGCGCTGCTCGGTTCAAACGACCCGAACGAGATAGGCCAACCGATATTGGAGGAGTCTCAAACTGACTTCAACAGCGCCCGAACTGCCACCAATCCCCTAGGCTGGGAATGGGTGACCAAGGACACCAACGCCGGCTATGTCTGGTCGAGGGCGGTCGAGGTGGACCAGTATGGCAACAGTTACCTCACCGGCGTCTTTTCCGGCGGTTCACTCTCTCTAGACAACCACCATGTCATCAACCGTGGAGGCACCGATGTTTTCGTCGCTCGCATCGACGACCAGAACAACATCAACTGGCTGGTCAACTTCGGTGGCTCACTCAACGAGCATGTTGAGGCGATGACACTCGACACAAACGGCAACCTCTATCTTGTAGGAAGTTTCGATTCACCCACATTCAATGTATCGACTTCGACGCTGAATAACAGCGGTGCGAGGGACGCCTTCACCGTTCGTATGGACATGACCACTGGTGCCTTTGATTGGGGGGTTGCGCTTGGTGGCTCTGGGTTTGACAACATCACAGGAGTAACGGTTGACAGCAATGGGGCCATCGTCTATTCGGGTTGGACCACATCACCCACCCTGACAGTCAACGCAAGCACCCTCAACAATAGTGGTGGGAGTGACTTCTTCGTCCTCTGGGGCCATGATACCGGGGTATGGGACTTGGGCCGAATCTATGGTGGAACAGGTAAGGAAGAGGCGCACGACATCGTCGCAGACGGCAACGGTCGAGTCATCGTGGTAGGGGAATTCACCTCATCCACACTCACCTTGGATCAAACTTCCATCTCGCATGGCGGCGGCACTGGCTCAGACTCGCTGGTAATGAGGGTGGACCGGCCCGGGGTAGAGTGGGTTCGCAAGCCGATTTGCAGTTCAAACGACAGGGCATGGGGCGTTGACGTGGACACCGCCGGTAATGTGTTCGTGGTAGGTGAGTTGTTCTCCAACACTAGTAGTTACCACTCGATGACTTGGGGGTCAATCCAACTCAACAACGGACGGGACTATCAGACCGTCTATATCGTGAAGTTCTCCAATGTAGGGGCGATAGGTTGGGCCCTTGAGACCCGTTCCACATCTAACTACAGGAACATGGATAACCCCTCAATCGATGTTTTGGGAAGCAGACTTCTCATCGGACTTCGCACCAATTATCAGTTCCAATTCTATGCCGGCTCCGGCTATTCATACTCCGTCTACACGGACACCAATAATGTCTACAACGGCGTTGTCGTTGAATTGACCAATACCGGCGCCAAGACCGGCAGTAGCGGTGAGAACATGCGCACCGCATACGGGAACATCGACGATGTTGCGTGGGTTGACACTTCAAGTGGTTACGACCATGTCATCACCCCCTTCAACTCAGAAGCGCGGCGCAGCGGCAGCCACACGATGTCTACAGATGCGCCCGCCTCGACGGTGCAGAGATACTCGTGGTCCAGCGGTCCAAATAATCGGCAATGGTATCGTCAGGTAGGGCATACTGGCACCGACAAAGTGCTTGACATAGAGCCAATTGGAAACAATTCAACAGTCACTATGGTCTATTCGGATACTAACTCCATGAATCACCGGTATGGCAACCACTCGCTGGGAGGAAAGAGCGCCCAACGGCTCATCTTGGCTGTATCCGACACCAACGGCACATGGACCCACCTCGACCATCTGGCCTTCAACTCCCTCACCACCGATGACGGAATTTCCGGGATGGCAGTCTCTCCGAACGGCACAGTTTGGGTTGTCTTCTACAGCAACGGTTGGATAGATGCGCCCGGGCTTGTTTCATTGAGCAGTTCGAATGGGTTCTATGTTGCCAGTTGGACCGTTTCAGGGGGGTGGCAATCACTTGACAAAATTGGTTTCAGTTCTTCGTATTATGTTCGGTATGACATCGCTGCAGACGTCAACGGAGACGTCTGGGTAGTCGGCGCCTGTTCAGGCACCATCTACATGCACGGCTCCTCTTACTCAGGTTCAGGCAATTGGCAGATATGCGTCGCCAAGCGGGATGCTACCAACGGCTGGAACTCCATCTACCGCTCAAACTACTACGATGACCCCCGCCTCGATGCGATCACAGACCATCCCAACGGTGGTATCGTCATGTGGGTGAAATCGGGTAATTACAACAAACCATCAGGTTCTACTCAAAGTGTCAACTATTATCCTGGAGCGCTCGTCAGGCTCTTCTCGAGCAATGGAACGATGTGGTGGATGGGTCAGCCAACCTGTAGCAGTGGTGACTGCAACTTTGTGCAAGGTCTTGATGTCAAGCCAAACGGAGATGTCCTGATAGCCGGCTACTTCTCCAACTCGATGTCCTTCCCCAACTGCTGCTCTGTCAATTCCGGTGGGGGGTATGACGGCTATGTCGCCCAATTCAACAACAGCGGAAGCTTCGACTGGTCAATCGCTCTTGGTGGGACTAGCAACGACTACGCCTACGGATTGAGGTATGTTGGCAACGGCTCAATAGCGGTCGTCGGGGCGAAGAGCGGCGTCATCAGCGTTGGATTGACTACCCTTTCCTCGGCCGGCACAGGATATGTCGCAATGGCCTCGGACGCCGGTACTTGGGAGTGGGCCGCCCAGCCCACTGGAAGCACGACCGTGCAGCGAGTGGTTGCAACAGGGAACGGAACCATTCAGGTGGCTGGAGTGCTCTCTTTCTCGAACAGTCCACGAACCTTCGGCCTAGATTCCCTCGACTCATCAGAGGGAGACGACATCTTCCTCTCACGCATGAGCGCTGACGGAGATGCTGACGGAATCACCGACAACCGAGACAACTGCGCCACCATATACAACCCGACCCAGACTGACTATGACGAGGATGCCAGCGGAGATATTTGTGATTCTGACGACGACGGTGAGGGGATTAGCGACTCGGTGGACAGTTGTCCGTTGGGTGAACTTGGATGGACTTCAAACAACTCCACAGACCACGACACCGATGGTTGCAAGGATGACTTGGAGGATGACGACGACGACAATGACGGTTTGAACGATTTGTGGGATGCCTGTTCGACAGGGGCGCTGAACTGGAATTCCAATGGGACTTCCGACTACGATAGTGATGGTTGCAAGGATTCCAATGAGGACCTCGACGACGACAACGACTCGGTCAACGACACCGCTGATGGCTGCCCCAAGGGTAGCCTCGGCTGGCTATCTAGCCCACAGACCGACCATGATGGGGATGGCTGCAAGGATTCTGGTGAGGACGGCGACGATGACGGTGATGGAATCGGTGACGAATATGACTCTTGTGACCGCGGCGAATTGAATTGGACATCCACTAATATAACAGACAATGATGGCGATGGTTGCCTAGATGTCACAGAGGACCTCAACGATGATGACGACGACTTCTTCGACTACGAAGACTACTGCCCGAACGGAACCGTTGGTTGGTACTCCGGAGCGATAACCGACTACGACGGTGACGGCTGCAAGGACTCGGACGAAGACCTCGACGACGACTCAGATGGAGTTCCCGACATAGACGACAACTGCCAGAAAGGCATTCAAGGTTGGATTACCAACCCAACCGTCGACTTTGATGCAGACGGCTGTCATGATTGGAACGAGGATATCGATGACGATGGCGATGGCGTATCCGACCTGACGGACAAGTGCTCGAGAACCCCTGCGGGCGCTACCCCGGGCTCAGAGGGTTGTGCCTTTGGAGAGATTCCCGACGGGACGGGTGGTGGTGGGGGCTCGGTCAACATGAGTGAGGATAATCAATATGAGAATAACACCTATGTCAACAATACCTATGTCAACAATACCTACCTCAACAACACATTCGACAACGAGACTTTCCAAAACCAATCATTCCTGAATAATACCTACTCCAACGAGACCTTCCAAAACCAGTCCTACCAAAACAACAGTCATCTGAACCAGACATTCAACGAAGGTGACATCGTGAATGGTACCGATTCTGAGGATTCCCTAACTCAATCCGATGCAGAGGCAACAGGTGGTATGACTTGGGAGCCGTTTGCTGTATTGGCGCTGATGGTGTTGCTTCTGTTCATCAACGCGCTCCATCTCGTGAAGAAGCCCGCCGTACCGACCGAGTTGCCTGATGGCATGACTCGACATGATTCTGAATTTGATGAAATTGACCATACGACGGAGGTGCTGATTGCCGAATCAGAGTCCTCACCCGATGCGCAATCAGCAGAGGAGCCGGCAGAGGATATTTCCGATGTGTCAGAGCAAGAATCGACCGAAGCCTCAGAAGAGCCGCCAACCCCTCCTCCTCTCGTGATCGAGGACCCGATTATTTCGGACGGATTTGAATGGCTCGAGTGGCCGGAGGGAAGTGGCCAAAATCACTTCCGCCCAGAAGGCACGAATGACGAGTGGCAACGATGGCCAATCGAATAGAGCAACGAAATTCCCTCCGACGATTTAAATCACCAGTAGGCCCTCGACCGGGATATTCGAACTGGACTGAGCGAAGCGAGGGAAGTTCAAAAATCGAAGCCCAACATCATTGGTCGGTCGGGGTGCTACATCAATTGAAATCACCACTAGGCGCCCCGACCGGGATTTGAACCCGGGTCGGAGCCTCGACAGGGCTCCATGATAGGCCACTACACTATCGGGGCAAGTGGGTGTGCGGGCCAAAGCCAACCTGTATTTAACGGGAACCCAACTCGATGCATCGAGTGACATGGGGATGGATGACGAGTCGGCCGGCACCGCAGAAGAGAGCGACTCCCCAAAGGGCCCACCAAGCGGCCCTCCGAAAGGTCCTCCGAAGGGCCCCCCTATGGGCACACCAATGGGTATGGTTCCTGGTATGTTCCCTCAAACTTCAGCACCTCCACAGAGAGCGGGCGGCCCTGTTCCAATTCCAAATCCAACAGACCCTCCAAGCAACTCACCTGTGGATGATTCCGAACCCGAACCTGACGAGGATGAACCAGAAGTAGGCGCCGAGGAAGTCACCGATTTCGCTGGTGCAATCGCTACTGCAATGTCCACCTCACCGATGGAAGAGGTGGAGGCGCTTCGTCACGAGAATGAGCAACTTCGTTCCGGAATGGCAGGCGCTTCGGCAGTAATCGATTCACTTGACCAACAGCCTATGCCGCCGATAGTCGGCGAGGATTTCGTCGTCCCGGCACATGTAGTATCTGATTTCGTTAGAATCGGTAGACAATTGCAGCGCGACGGACTGTGTCACGGAACTTCGGGGACCATTTCCACACTTTCTTTAGACCAACCAAATTTGGTTCACATCACTCACACAGGATCACCTCTCGGACAACTCGACGAGCGCAGCATCGCTTCAGGCCGTCTCGGCGAACAGGGCCCAGCAGAAGCGGGCGACTCTTGGCGACTTCACACAGTTTTACTCGCCCTTGCCTCTATTGAAAACAACGGCCGAGCAGCATGCTTCCATCTGCCAGCACCCTACACGACAACGATGTCTTTGGAGCAGGACTTGTTCGTGTTGCGACCCTCCGACTTGGCCGGCCAAAATCAATTTGAGAAGGTGGTAATAGTTGATTCAGACGATGTAACCAGCGACGATTTCCTCCGCCAACTGACTGAAGGTCTAACCCAGTCAGGACATGTGGCTGTAGTGGTTAGAGGCGGTGGCCTCTATGCTGTAGGTGCAGACTTCAATGGTGCATGGAACAATGCTGCTGCTTTGGAGCACAGCATGAAAGTCACTCTATTGGCAAGACTTGCCGACATCGACCTTTGAGTAGCCTAACTCAACCCACACAACCCAACCTTACAGAGCCAACCCCGGTGGGGAAACGGTCATTTGCAGCGGTCTCCATCCGCATTTGATGGAATCCCGAAAGATGGCGGCGTTGCTCGCCCTCCTTTTCGCACTAACCTCACTCGCTGCTTTGGTTCCAGAAGTCCCACCTAGGCAGGGTGGCCTTGACGAAGTTGTCGTGGTGGATGGGGATTTGACCTCAGAGCAGCGTGTCTCATTGGCGGGTGCGCGTGTCTCGACAGGCAACTGGCTTCACCATGTAGGCGGCATCGGTACAGACCAAGGCATCGTGAGTCGGCTTGCGCCCAACGGTGACCTCTATGTCGCCGGAATCGTCTGTCACGGAGCCGGCACCTGCTCGGCAATCTTTGGGGCGACGACAATCTATGCGAACAACGACATCTTCGTGGCCAAACTTTCGTCAAACGGAACTTGGTTGTGGATAGCACAGTCGACCGGCACCAACTCCAACTCCTACGCATACCTTACTGACATGGACATCGACAGCTTCGGGAATGTGTTCATTTCAGGCTACTTTCGCTACACCAAGACATTCGGCACAATCTCTGTGTCACCCACTCAAAATGCTGGCCAAAACGACGGCTTCGCTGCTAGACTTGGCTCAACTGGCACATGGGCATGGGTCAACACGATGAACAACTACGACTATGGATACGCCAGAGGAATTGCGGTAGACTCCAACCAGAATGTGTATGTGACGGGTGAGAGTAGAATGTACTACAGCAGTACCAACTACCGATACACCTACTTCTCTGGGGACGCTATTCAGACTACTTGCAACAGTTGGAGATATTGGCCATGGTTGGTGAAGTACAACGGTGCAGGCTCCTTGCAGTGGGTTGACAGAATATCCGACAACTGCAATGACCGCTACGCCAAGGATGTCATAGTTGACAGCAACGATTCCGCAATAGTCACCGGTTACTTCGACAACACACTCTCCTTCGCCAGCATGACAACCTCTTCCGCTGGAAGTTGGGACATCTACCTCGCCAAGGTCGACTCCTCTCACACCTGGCAATGGCTCACTCATGGTGGTGGCCTCTCTAGTGACCAGCCGGAAAAGTTGGCTGTTGACTCAAATGATGACATCTATGTGGTTGGCTGGAACGACAACCACGCCTCATACGGAACTACGATCATTCTCGCCAACAGCGGCGGATTCGTCGTCAAGGCGTTAGGCAACGGAACATGGGAGTGGGGGACTAGGATATCCCCAACCTACCGGGTGGAGGACATTGCGGTTCATCCCAACCACAACTTGACCGTCATAGGAGATCGGTACATCACCCATCTCAACTCGACCGGTGCCCAGCAGTGGTATGAGAGCAAGGCGCAGTCTCTCTATTCACTCGCCTTGGACGGCAACAACACCTCGTACATCACAGGACACTTCAGCGGTAGCCAGTACTTTGAGAACAACTACCTCGTCAGCAACGGTTCGAACGACCTTCTCATCTGGAAATGGGACAGGGACAGGGATGGCGACTCAGTGGCCGACAGACTCGACAATTGCGGCAGCAATTCAAACGGAAACCAAGACGACTACGATGGTGATGGACCTGGTGATGCCTGTGACGCCGACGACGACAACGACGGCTTCCTCGATGTGGCGGACAACTGTCCCCGAGGCGACATGAACTGGACTTCCAATGCGACCACCGACCGCGACGATGATGGTTGCCAAGATTCTGGTGAAGACCTCGATGATGACGATGATTTGGTCGAGGACTCAGTCGACGCCTGCCCGACCGGCCTGCTTAATTGGACTTCAAATGGTGCCACTGACCACGATGTTGACGGTTGCAACGATGCGAGCGAGGACGCTGATGATGACAATGACGGTGTCCAAGACTCCGCAGACCTCTGCGCGCTCGGTGACGTGGGTTGGATTTCCAACTCAACCTCTGACCACGACTCGGACGGATGCAAGGACTCTGGCGAGGATGCTGACGACGACGGCGACGGTGTTGGCGACGGCGTTGACCAATGTCCAGAAGGTGACATCGGCTGGATTTCAGGTTCGCTGACCGACCACGATTCGGACGGCTGTCAGGACTTGTTAGAAGACCCCGACGATGATGGTGATGCGGCGCTTGACGGCGTCGACCTTTGCCCAACAGGAGTTCTCAACTGGATTCGATATGTATCTGCTGACTACGATGACGATGGTTGCCGCGACAGCGACGAAGACGCTGATGACGACAATGACGATGTCACAGACCATCGCGACTTGTGCGCTCTTGGGGAACTGGGATGGAAGTCAAATGCAACCACGGACAATGATGGTGATGGATGTCGCGATGCGACTGAGGACATCGATGACGACAATGACGGAATCAGCGACGTAAACGACTTCTGCGCCCAGGGCGACATCGGATGGACCTCTGGTCGAGTGACAGACCACGACTCCGACGGCTGCCACGACAACTCTGAGGACATGGACGATGATGGAGATGGCGTGGAGGATGGCAACGATACTTGCTCAAAGGGAATGGTTGGATGGACTTCGAACGGCGGCAGCGACTATGATGGCGACGGCTGCCTTGACGCTACAGAAGACGGCGATGATGATGGTGACGGCATCATCGACTACGCAGACCCCTGTCCATTTGGTGACGATAATTGTGGAACTTCCGGCGCCGGCGGAAATGTCACCATCATCCATCAGTATCCTGAGAATTCGACCGAGAATGAATCAAGTCCTGTGACAACGACAGTCATCCATTACTACAATAATTCAACAACGATTGTCTACTACCACAACAATTCGACTTCTACCACAATACAGCCACCAAATACTGGCGTGAACCAGACCAACACGACCGTGGAACATGATGAGCCAGCGACCGAGAGCGAGGTCAGCGATGAGGATGGCTTGGCCAGTGCGGGCATTTTGGATGCTGTGTCAACAGTCTCACTTCTGCTCATCGCACTCTTCGTATTGGTGCTGGTGATAGGTCAAATGCGCGCGTCAAAACAACGTTCGGAACCGGATTCCGAACTGCTCAATGACGAGGACTATGCCTTTTCGGGAACGGCCGAAGTTGAGGCTGCTTTGGAGGAGGAGGCTGAGCGTGGCCTCTCATCGAAAGAGGATTTGGGGCAAGAGATGGTTGACCCAGAGGTGGTTGAATCGGAACTAGGACCGGCCGTGGAATCTGAACCCGAACTAGAAATTGAAGAATCAGGAAGCGACACCCCATCAGTCGATTTGCAGGGAGTGATGTCAACAGATGGCCATGAATGGGCCGAGTATCCAATGGGAAGTGGCAAGCACTGGTTCCGCCCGGGTTCGGGCGATGAATGGCAATTATGGGAGAAGTAGTCTTTCACGACCGTCTTCCTTTCGCCACCATCTTCTTCTGCGGCAGGTTCATTGAACTCAGTCGAAGGCCGACCGATTGAGAGTCATGTCGGACCGGCTAGTCATCGATGTCATCGACAATGGTGGTCAGTGGACCCACAGGGAGTGGCGGATGCTGCGATACCTCGGGGTTGACACGAAAATTATGCCAAACGGTTCCTCTCTTGACGAACTCCGTGAAATGGACGGACTCCTCCTCTCTGGCGGGGCTGCCCGGGTGGGGATAACCGGGGAGTTGGGGAACTGTGCAGCATTCCTTGAGTTGGACCTCCCAATTCTCGGCATTTGCGCGGGTCACCAGTTCATGGCTCGGCATTACGGAGGTGACTGTCGCGAGGCGGATTCTCCGGAGTTTGGGGCGATGGAAATCACCCTAGTTGATGGCGGCGGCGCGATGTACGCGGGTACCCCCGAGAGTCAGATTGTATGGGAGAGTCACAACGATGAGGTGACCATTGTTCCAGACGGTTTTCGA
>CAUZUN010000004.1:0-13827 GCA_963583115.1 Candidatus Thalassarchaeaceae archaeon | reverse complement strand
TGCTTCAATCTATTCACCTTTGAGTGCTGCGAGTGTAGTCAATAGGTCATGATGTTCAGCGACATCGTGAACCCTCAGAATATCTACTCCCAATGCCATCGCGTGTGCAGCAACTGCCAAAGTTCCTGCCAACCGGTCATCAGACGACTCCCGCCCGAGCAATTCCTTGAACATCGACTTACGACTCACGCCCCATAGTAGGGAAAATCCGGAATCTATGGTGAGTGATTTATCTTGCAACAATTCGAGATTGTGAGAAAGGCGCTTTCCAAAACCGATACCTGGGTCAAGCAGAATGAGATTTGTTGGATGCCCTAACTTGACCAACTCGGAGGTAACCGCCTGCAAGTCTTCGCCAACCTCACTCCGAACATCCCCATATTCCGGGGCGTTTTGCATATTTCCCGGCTCGCCGAGCATATGCATGATGCATACCGCGCAACCCCGCTCGACCACCAGCGCACGCATTCCCGGTTCACGCAACCCGGATACATCGTTGACCATGTCGGCTCCCGCATCGAGGGCGGCCTGAGCAACCTCCACTCGGCGAGTGTCAACTGATATGAGGCGAGGTGAATCTGCATTCGACTTTTCTCTTTCAGCTCTCAACGCTTCGATGGCAGGCACAACCCGGCTCAACTCCTCGGCCACATCAACGGGCTCTGCACCCGGCCGCGTTGACTCCCCACCGACATCAACCCAGTCAGCACCATCATTCCACATCTTTAGCGCCGCTTTCACAGCATCAGCCACCGAACCAACTCGGGAAGCCCCGTGGAAGGAGTCGGGGGTCACATTGACGATTCCCATTAGGCGAGGTCGCCCGCAGGCCCGGCGTTTCAGGAAAGGTGCCAAGTCAGCCATAAGCGGCATCGACTGTGGGGCATCGTTTATCATCCCACGCAGCAGCCAAACCCCTCGTGACGATAGCGAACTCCTCGTCTACAGACGAGTTAGGAGAGCCAGAACCGCGGCTTTCTGTGACAGATGTGGATGCGAAATTGCCTGCTCCTGAAAACCTTGAATTGGCTGAAAGTGTGCTTCAAAGGATGCAACCGAAGGACCGCCATGAGATGGGTCAGATGATTCATAGCCGCTCCGTAATGGGTGGGATTTTACTCGCTGCAGTTGGAATTTTTTGGTGGTTGACTGTCTCAGTTATTGGCAATTCGCTGGGAGATAATGATTCTAGCCTGCCGAATTCAATGATTTTGGGTTTGGATTTCTTTTCGGTATCACTTTTGATTCCAGGTTTGGTGTTGGTCGCGACGGTCTTGTTGATGCACAGCCGCGAGCGGAGCAGTTGGCAGTCGGGTGCAACCGGCGGAATTCTGGTGATTATGGCGCTTTATTTCACGCTGGAGCCAATCGGTTGGTTAGCCTTCACAAACAACGGACAGCCTTCGATGATTCTGCAATCGCTGCGAATCGGCGCGCTCGGCATCATGGTTCACTTCGCCACCCACCTACTGCTCGACGCTATCCTTCTCTCATGGGTCCAAAAGTTGCTGCAAACTTTCCCTCTCGATATTGCGCCCCTCGACGAGCCGCTCCAGTTGACTTCCGGTGACTTTGAGAACGGTGAAGAGGACATCACCCTCACCTAAGTGGCTGCCAGAGAGCAGCCATCATGCTGAAGAGGACGCCACTCCCGCGTTGGGATGCGAGAGGGAGTTGACATGACCGAGCAGAAGCAATCGATTTCGGTGTTGAGGCTCGGTCATCGGACAGGCCGAGACCCGCGCATCTCGACGCATCTCGGCCTTACTGCGCGCGCCTTTGGCGCTGACACATTCCTTCTTGCTGGCGACGAAGATGGTGAATTGCTCGCTGGAATCAGTGATGTTGGCGACCGTTTTGGCGGCGAGTTTGAGGCTCGACATGAACCCTCGCCGCTCGGTTTCCTCCGCCGCTTTGTAGAGGCTGGTGGAATCGCTGTTCATCTGACAATGTACGGTCTGCCTTACCACGATGTCATCCCCGAACTTCCACACAACAAACCGATGGCAATCGTTCTCGGCGGAGCTAAGGTGCCGCGTGAGTATTTCGAAATCTGTCAACACAATGTGGCGGTCGGCAATCAGCCCCATTCCGAAGTGGCTGCTTTGGCGGCATTTTTGGAGTGCTACTCGGGAGGGGCGGCTGGAGCAACTGAGTTTGAGGGTGGCAAGTTGGAGGTTCACCCATCAGAGCGTGGCAAGGACTTGCGAGAAAACCCAGAATGAGGTCGAGAAATTCATTAGACGGCAATGAGCCGTGGGGCCATTTCAGATCACCAAGTGCAGGGTTCATTGTTAATAGCGGGATTCAATATGGAATTCCAACCATCAAATGCGTAGGAGGGTGATTAAAATGGATGAGGCTCCAAAACCGATTGAACTCAGGGCAGCTTCCAGTCAACCGAATATTGTTGGCGCTGACTCAACTCATTCGGAAACAGATGCGGTTTTTGAGGGCGATGTCTCAAAACTTGAAAATGTGGATACATCGATTCCTGATGGGCCAGAAATAGAACTGGGGAAGCCTCCTTTCTCTTGGAAATATTTTGGTATTGGAGGAGGTATTCCACTACTTATGTTCATCATTCCTCTATTGGCAGTCTTAGCAACTGAGCCAGAATACATCGATAGTTCGGATTTCTACAAAAACTACGATATTCATCTTGAATTGCAGAATGGCACTCAATATACTGGTGAATTTGACATTCCATTCGACATACGAGTCAACTCATGTTCGACCGAAGGAACGGCTACAGAAGGTGGCCTAACTGGTTTTAGGTCATTCAGTTGCCTCGATCTGTATCGCAACGCCGCATATACGGGTGCTAAGCAGGGGGAGATAAACGGCCTTTTCGATTTTGACGGACAGACTGGTGCCGAAGACGGTTGTGGAATTGTTTGGCCAGAAGACCCCTTCCATGCTGCAATCTACTCCTTTATCGCAGAATACGAACTTGGCCTCGGTGCTGCAGTCGGTTGCTACTTGGACCATTATTCCAATCCCTCATACGAGGGTGCCGCGATGGACTTGGAGGACAATTGGGGCGGTGGTGACGCCTTGGTTTATGCACAGGCATGGGTCGATGACAACGCTACAAATTACAGTCAAAATTCCTTCAATTTGACGGAGGAGTTCAACATCGCCGAAGGTGGACTGGGTCTGAATGTTGCAAATAATCAACAGTCAGAACAACAGGTAGTTGGAAACTGGTCACAATCGGAGGGATATATCGAGGTTGATGCTGGAATTGATTTAGGCGAAAATATTGTCATTTCATTTTGGACTTTTGACCAATCTGGATATTCCGTGGCGTACTCCAATTCTCCATCATCGTTGAATGCTCGAGGGGTAGATGCTGTGAAGATGATGTGTTGGCTGGCTCCCGTTTCAGCCATTCTGTTAGCGCTCGCAGGTACGGCACTTGGAAAGAAACAACTGATTTTAGGTGGTGCTTGCGCTTTGATTATCTTGCCAGTACTCGGATTCTTTTCCATCGGTATTTGGTTAAACATGCCTTTCTCCTGAATATCCTCAATCGGCTAAAAACCGACCAATTCACCCACCAGTGGGTGGCCAACGAGTCCAAGCCAAGGCTCTCTATTTGTGGTGAATAATGATAAGCGGCATTCGGGGACAATCCTAGGGTGCGAAGGTGAAGACTGCCGGTGGGTTCAGTCCCGGGTCGAGCCAAAGAGGCGTTTCCAATCCATTTTCGGGTGTTGACGCAGCCGATTTGTTGCTCGATTCCGACTCCTCAAACAAACCCGCTGATGCTGCCAAGAATGGCAACACTGACGGCGGAAGCGGCGAGAGGTTCCGTGCAGACAAAGGTGGTGCAGGAGTACTGCTGCTCGCCGATGGTTCCCGCCATGAGGGAATCTTGTTCGGTGCACCAGTCATTGGGGAGGGTGAACTCGTATTCACCACCGGAATGAGCGGCTTTCAGGAGAGCCTCACCGACCCATCCTTCGCCGGACAAGTGCTTACCTTCACTTGGCCGCTGCTCGGCAACTATGGAGTGGCACCGGGAATCTCTGAATCATCGGCAATCTGGCCAAGGGGTGTCGTCTGCCGCGAATGGATAGACCATCCGGACCATCGCCATTGCATCGGCTCAGTTCACGAATTCCTACTCGCCCACGGTGTCCCCGGAATCACCGAAGTCGACACCCGCGCCGTCACCCGCCGAGTCCGCGAGCATGGAGTGATTCTCTGTTTGTTCGGCCCACTAGAGCAGGAGGAGGAGATGCGCAGCCGTCTTGAGGGCATGACATCACCTGATTTGGAGGACTTGGTAGACGATGTCAGCCGTGACGATGCAGTTCTTCTCAACGAAGGCGCAAAGGGTACCGGCGGGATTCCCATGCCACGGATAGCGGCCCTCGACTGCGGTATCAAACACAACATTTTGCGGGAACTTTGTAAACGATTTGAGGTGCTTTGGGCACCACCCGATATCGCCTTCGATTCGCTTGTGGATGACTATCAAATCGACGCCCTCTTTTGCTCAAACGGACCCGGCGACCCGGCTCACTCAGGAAAGGCGTTTGCTGCAAGAGAAACGCTCGCCGCCGGACTTGAAACGAAGATGCCAGTGATGGGAATCTGCCTCGGCCACCAACTCTTGGGGCTAGCGACCGGGCTTGAGACCTACAAGCTCCGATATGGCCACCGTGGAGCCAACCAACCGGTAGTCGACCTAGTGACGGGGAAGGTCACCATCACCAGCCAAAACCACGGCTTCGCGGTCAACCCACGCGGCACCGACCCTCTCGCTCCTCACCCGATTTGGCAGAGCAATGGTGCTCCTGACGCACTCTCCGACGCTCCCACCGAAGTTCGATTCGTGAATGCGAATGACCGTACCGTCGAGGGGTTGGATGTGATTGGTCGGCCCGCCTTCAGCGTTCAATATCATCCTGAGGCGGCGCCCGGGCCGCATGATGCAGCGCCGCTGTTCGACCGTTTTTCTGAAATTGTGGCGAAGGAAATGCAGGACGAACTCCCACTATCCAAGCGAGGTGTTGCCTGATGCCGCGGCGAAATGACATTCAGCGAATCATGATTCTCGGCTCAGGTCCGATTAAGATAGGCCAAGCCGCTGAGTTCGACTTCTCCGGCTCACAGGCTTGCCGCGCACTGCGCGCCGACGGCTTCGAAGTCATCCTAGTCAATTCCAATCCCGCCACCATCCAGAATGACCCCGAGATGGCAGATCGCATCTACATCGAACCGCTTCTACCGGATGTCATCCGTCGAATCCTTGAGATTGAGAAACCCGACGCCCTACTCGCTGGAATGGGCGGCCAGACCGCCCTGAACCTCGCCTCGGCGCTAGCCCACGATGGTTCACTTACCCGCCTCGGCGTCGAACTCATCGGCTGCAATCTTGCGACAATCGATGAGGCGGAGGACCGCGACCTGTTCAAGCAGGTCTGCGAAGAGGTCGGCCTTCCTGTCGCAGATGCACACGCCTGCTCCTCAATCGATGAGGTATTGGTGGCCGCAGAACGCATCGGCCAATTCCCACTGCTGATTAGGCCGGCGTTCACCTTGGGAGGACTTGGGGGCGGAACGGCATGGAACCGGGGCGAGTTGGTTGAGATAGCGAGCCAGGGAATCCTCCATTCGCAAATCGGCCAGGTCCTCATCGAAGAGAGCATCCTCGGCTGGCAGGAGCACGAATACGAGGTGATGCGCGACGCGGCTGACAACTGCATCATCGTCTGCACGATGGAAAACATCGACCCGATGGGAATCCATACCGGTGAATCGGTCGTCGTCGCCCCCCAACAGACTCTTTCTGACCGCGACCACCAGATGCTGCGAGACGCTGCACTGCGCCTCATTCGTAGGCTTGACATCAAGGGTGGCTGCAATGTTCAGTTCGCCTTCAACCAACAGACTGGAGAGTTCGTAGTCATCGAAGTTAATCCAAGAGTTTCCCGCTCATCTGCACTCGCTTCAAAGGCGACTGGCTACCCAATCGCAAGGATGGCGGCGCTGATTGCCGTTGGCTACACACTCGACGAACTACCAAATCCGATTACCGGTGAAGGGACTACCGCTGCGTTCGAGCCAACACTCGATTACTGTGTAGTAAAAATTCCTCGCTGGCCGTTCGACAAGTTCCGAACCGCCGACCGCACACTGGGGACTTCGATGAAAAGTACTGGCGAAGTGATGGCTATCGGTCGCTGCTTCGAAGAGGCCTTCCTCAAGGCTTGGGCTTCCCTAGAGTACGGGAAACCACACCCCCGCCCGCTTACCTTGGCGGATATGTCTGAGGGTGAAGGCATGGGTGAAAGGGCTGAGACTCCCTTGCCCGATGATGTTCTCGAAGATTGGCTACGAGTAGCCACCGACCGCCGGATGGGGGCGCTTTACGAGGCGTTCCGCCGCGGGTGGTCGGTAGAGAGGGTGCGAGAAATCACCAGTATCACCCGCTGGTTCCTGCACAAGTTTCAGCGGATGGCTGCAACTGACAACGAGGTGCGAAGCGCCGGATGGGGTGCATGCGCATCACAAATTGAGGGCGAAACTAGCGGAGATGGCGAAGGCGGTCTTGAGCCGAGAGATATCAGCGATTTGCAGATGCGGCGGTGGAAAAGTGCTGGCATGAGTGATGCTCACATCTGCGATGCACTGGCGAATTACCCACCAAATGAATGGTCATCATTGCCTGCAGGCCGTGGCGAAGACGCTGTCATGAGTTGCCGCCATACGCATTCCATTCACCCATCCTATAGAATGGTTGACAGTTGTGCGGCTGAATTTGCAGCGGTCACACCATACTACTATTCGACCTACGAGCCGCACGGTCTACCCGGCATCGATTCAGTTCCAAATGAGGGTAAAGTAGCGGCCAATGGCGAACCAGCAAGGCGACTCGTTGTGCTCGGATCTGGCCCGATTCGCATCGGCCAGGGCATCGAATTCGACTACGGCTGTGTTCACGCCGTGCAAGCGATTCGCGAAGTCGGACACGAGGCGATTATCATCAACAACAATCCCGAGACGGTAAGTACTGACTTCGATACAAGCGACCGCCTCTACTTCGACCCATTGACTCTCGAAAGTGTCGCTGAAGTTCTGTTGCGAGAGGGCGCCGACGGTATCCTTCTCCAATTCGGCGGTCAGACGGCAATCAATCTCGCCCTTCCATTAGACGCCCGGATGCCCCATCTGACTTCGCTTGGCCTTGAGATGGCGTTGGAAGGCACCTCACCAGATGCGGTTGACGAGGCGAGTGACCGTGAACGGTTTGAGCAGTTTGCGAAGCGGGTTGGGCTCAGAATGCCGCACGGTTTGACCGGCAGCACTCCAGACGAAGTGAGGTCGGCAGCCCACGAAATCGGTTTCCCAGTTTTAATTCGGCCATCCTATGTCCTCGGCGGCAGAGGCATGGAGATTCTCACCAACGACGCTCAACTCGACGCCTACATGCAAGAGGCGTACATCAATCCGGACAAGCCGCTACTCTGTGACGAATACCTCGGACATGCGATTGAACTCGATGTCGACGCAGTGTCGGACGGGGAGGAAGTTCTCATCGGTGCAATCATGGAACACCTCGAAGAAGCGGGCATTCATTCTGGTGACTCAACTTGTTTCATCCCACCCCAAAATGTAAGTGAGGAAATCCTTGCACAGGTCGAAGAGTGGACGGAAAAGATTGGAATCGGCTTGAAAATCATCGGCTGCTTCAACATTCAGTTCGCCATCTGTGATGATAAATTGTATGTCCTCGAAGTGAATCCAAGAGGGTCACGGACTTTCCCATTCGTTGCAAAATCGACAGGCATCCCGCTCGCCCGCATCGCTGCAAGAGTTGCCATCGGTAGCCGGCTTTCAGAGCTTGAGATTCCTGAGAGAACCACCGACCTCGTCTGCGTCAAGGCGCCGGTCTTCCCGTTCATCAAACTCAGAGGGTTGGACCCAGCACCCGGGCCAGAGATGAAATCGACTGGTGAGGTCTATGGAAGTGATCCCGACCCAGCAAGAGCCTACCTCAAGGCGCGGTTGGCGACCGAATTACCAGTGCCGACTCGGGGTGGAGTCTACATCACGGTGAAGGATGAGGACAAAGAGGCGATTGCGGAAGTTGCCAGCAGTTTGGTCAGCCTCGGATTCAGTTTGCACGCCACGCCGGGAACCGCTCATGCGCTGCGCGCGCATGGCTTGCCGGTGGAGATTGCTTACAGGATTGCAGAGAGGCAGCATCCAGATGCCCTTGATTTGATGCGGCAAGGAAAAATCAACCTCGTTCTGAATACACCGAGTAAGAGTGGTGGAGCAGTTCTCGATGGCAACATGATGCGACGGTTGGCGGTTGAACTGAACATCCCGTTCGTGACCACGATGTCAGGGGCGAAGATGGAAGTTCAAGCGATTGCTGCAGCGATGGATGGTATGCCTGAACCAGTCCGATTAACCGTCAAATATCTTACCGCACACCAGAGTTCATTCACCAACTCGTAAGGCACTTTTCTGGCACTTTTCTCTTGTGACACGAAAGCCCGCCTTGGTATTTCGAGAAAGGGTAGAGTGCGAAATTTGGAAATAGGATGCCCTCCATTGACGGATGGGAACCATGAGCGAAAAGAAAGTAGGTAGGCTGTCAAAAGTTGCTTCTGCGGTAGGTGGAGCAGGTAAGGCGGCTGCCAAAAACAAGGCGAAAAAGATGGCCGCAACCGCTGCTAAACCGCTTACAGATGCGGTCGCTGCGAAGGCGGAAGAGGTTGGCAACAAGGCAGTCAAAGCGGTCGAGGAAAAGGCGACTGAGATAGTGAAAAACAAGTTGAAGAAAGATGTCAAGAAGAAATTCTTTGGAAAATAAACAACCCTGAAAGTAAACAACCACAAGTGGTGTTCGCACCAACATCGACTCGGTGCTGAGGGCTTCGGGGTGATTCAAAGCAAAGCGAAAACAATTCAAGTCAGCCGAACGGATAAGTCGCTCTGAGGGTCCAAAGGACCCTTGTCAATAGAAATCGAATGAACTGAGCGACCCGTTCGGTGTTTCAAAAATCGAACTCCCCGAAGGGCCCTCAGCACGAGTCGTACGCTTCGATGATGTATCTAGTGAAAGGTGAAGTCCACGCTAGTTCACTCAAGCCATCTTCTCCTTCACTGGCGTAGATTCGGACGACATCTTGAACTCGCACATTCCCGTCGGCTGAGCGGGCAAGAATTGTCTTTGGCTTGAGTGCTTTTCCGGTTCCGTGTGGGTCGAATACAACCTCAAGTCCTTCTTCGAGGAACCAGTCTGGCTTGTCCTTCTTGTTACCCTCGAATTTCTTTGAAACTTTGGGTCCACCGCCGAACATTCCTGCCGCTTTGGAGGGCTTTTTCTTGCCACCCCCTGTGCTTGCTTTCTTTGCGGTAGCTTCCTTCTTTGGTGCAGCAGCACCGCCACCCGCAACCGCCTTCGACTTGTACTCCTTCTCCAGTTCGGCGCGAACTTGCTCTTTGATGCGGGGCTCGATTTCCTTGATTATCTTCTTCTCATCGAGACCGCCCAACTGCTCTTGAAGTTCCTTGTTCTTGATTTCTAGTGCGTCAAGTGCCCCAACATAATGCGAAGCGACTTGCACAATTGCTGCTTCCATAGCCGCCTGTGCTTGCAATTGAACAACTTCGGCGGAGTGTTCTCGCCACTTCTTCCATTGAAGGTGCGAGTGAGATAGAATGTCGCTACCGCACTTAGGACAGAACGACCGTTTGGGAGGTTTGAGAACTGGAATTGCGCGCAGGTCTTCGTTGGTCAGGTCGGTCTCATCAATCCCGCCGTGAGAAATATCGTGAATGTGGTGGCTCGCCTCCATTCCGAGGTCCATCGCCGAGCGGAAAGTCGGGTCTGCAATGTTGACCCGTCCTGCCATCACCATTCCCCAAGCGTCGGTCGCCTGCGAAACGCTAGCAACCGCTGCCGCCGCTGCAGGACTACTGACCATCACCGCTCCTGTTTTGCTGCCTTCTTTGGCTGCTGGAGCAGGTTTTGGTGCAGCCGCCTCTTCTTCAGCATCATCCGCTGAGGCGGCGATTCCAAGTTCGATTGGATTCGCGCCATCTTCGATCTTAGCAATCAAATCGAACTTGTCTGCCATCGATAGTTCATCTTTGGCTCGAATAGCCTCTTTGAGAGCCTTAACATCGTGGCCAGTCGAGGTGATTGGACCATTGATTTCGTAGTCTTGACCGCACTGCAAACAGAACTTGGAGGTAGCCTCTGTGGCAGCCTCACACTTCGGGCAGTATACTGGCATCAGCCCGCTTCAGAAGCCCTTCCCATTTCAAGCATAGTGCTCGCGCGTATGCCACGCGCGCGATTCCCGAGGCCAATCAGTTTAGCCGAAACCGTCCAATTTGAACTGGATAATAGCCTCAAAACATCGATTTCACTTTTCAATGTGAGAAATCGCCTTGTTGAGTTGGACAAGAATCTGTTCTCTCCCCAACTCATAGAAAAGTGGTGCAAGACGAGGCCCGAAATTTTGGTCGAGGAAGACCCAGTAAAGGAGTTTGAAAGCCTCGCGAAGGTTGAGATTAATCGCTTCATCCCTCGCCGAGTTGCAGACGGAATCATTGATGCTTTTAGTGTCCCAATCGCACTCTTCAATCGTAGTTTGCAACATCCGAAGGTAATCCAAATTCCCTTCTTCGATGAGATATTCGCCGCCAGCCGCCGAGAGTTCTGACTGAACACGCAATCGGAAAGGTTCGGGGAAATGTTCCGAAGCCAACCAAAACCGCATTCTCCTCAATCGGTCGGCTAATTCTTCTCCCGGTTCCGCCGCCGAATCGAGGAGACCGCCCCGTTCAAGCGATGCCCAGACATCTCCGTCTTCGCCGCGAATCTGAGCCAACATGGCGAGATGACGGAACGAAATCTTGCGTGATTCGTAGTCCACTTCAGTTCCCACTGCCACTTGCGAGTAGAGTAACGCACCTTTCTTTGTGGCAAGCGCAGTAACTTCACGCTTCGTGCTCTCCTCAGAAATTTCAGTTTCCATCGCTTGAATGTTCATCAACAGATTTCGATATTCTTCAGCGAGTTCAACAAGTGCCGAGCCGGTATCGAATTCGATATGCTTGTTCGGTTTGTTACGCGCAATCAAAAATCGCAGAATTTCCGGAGGAACCAATTCCAGTGCGACGAGCGGGCCGATGGTAACTCCTTGGCTTGCAGACATCGCCCCCACACCTCGCAGTATTATCCATTCGTAGACAAGCGGTTCAGGCGGTTCGCCACCAAACAGTTGGACAAGTTGGCGACCCGTCGTATAGCTGCCTCCAGAGGCGCCGTGGTCCTTGCCGAACGGTTCGCAGGTAACGCCCAAGGAGTGCCAGCGTGCGGGCCAATCGAGTCTCCAGGGTAACTTTCCTTCCCCTTTTCGCAGGTCGGCCGAGCCAGTTTCGCCGTGCGAGTCAGCCCAGTGAACCAGAGGCCATTCGTAACCGGTGACCGTGACGCCGTCGAGGCTTCCTTGCGAGTCCAGCGGGTTGTAAGGGTGCCAATCCTCGGGTAATTCCCTCCCCGATTTACTCTCGATTATCTCTCGGACTTCCGCCACATTCTCACACGCTATCCGGGCCGCATCGGCGAACTTTCCACTGTTGTAACTTTCCAAATTGTCGACGATTCGCGGCTCGACACCGATTTGTTTCAGCGCCGCCATGAAGGGGTCGAGAAAATGGTCTGCGTATGTGGTGGTTCCGTCGCCCGGTTTTCCGTCAGCGTCTGGGGCCGGAATGTTGCCTAATTGATGGCCGATGTACTGTTCGTAGACCGGGTCGAGGAAATCGTAGACTTTTCTCAGTGGGTCAGCAGAATCGACAACAAAGATGAATTCCGCGTCCAATCCTTTGGCGTGGCAGGCGCGTGTAATCATGTCTGCAGTCAAGATTTCGCGCAGATGGCCGATGTGAAATTCGCCCGATGGCGTGATACCTGAGGCGATTACATGCTTGTCGCCACGCCTTGAGAGGCGCTCCGCCACTACATCCGCCCAGTGCATCTGAAAAACCTGTGAGTTCAGACGGAGACTGCTCTGATGATTCCGCGTAGCGGAACTCCTGCGATCTCGTTTTTCTCCGTCTTATTCACGAGAACTATGCAAAGTGCAACTTCAGCGCCTTCCGACTGCATCGACTCGATGACGCCTCGCATCGTTTCGCCGGTGCTGAGCAGGTCATCAACGATGGCTACCCTCCTGCCGGCAACATTGGCGTACTTCTCAGAGAGTGCACCGCCGGGGCCACTCACGGCGCTGCGATAGATGGCGACATCTGCGCCGAGTTGCTCGGCGAGTGAGTGGGCGAAGAGAATACCATTGAGGCTGATTCCGACCACTGTGTCGATGCCTTCAGGAGCGGCTTCATCGAGAATGTCTGCCATAATCATCGAGATTGCATCGATTCGCTGTGGCCTAACGCCGATAGTTCGCCAGCCGATTCGGATGTCGTCTGGCTTGCCTTCTGAGGCTGATGTGCCCTGCAACCATTCGACGGTCATCGCACTGATTGAGAGCTCATCAGCGATTTGCAAGTCATTCAAGCCTTGCTCACGCAGAGTGAGTACCTTCTCCCGAAGTTCATCAACGCTCAGTGCCATGACAAATCACTCCATCGTGCGTTCTCTATCAACCCACCGCCTAAGGCGGTGTAAACGCAACGAATTTGAAGTGAAGATTGAATCACGGACAACAGACCAAGATTGGTGCCGATTTTCCTAAAATCGGCCAGTGCTACCGAATCCACCCTCGCCTCGCTCGGTGTCGCCCAATTCCTCTTCGGTGACTTCAACGAACTCAACTCGAGGCACAGGTGCGACCACAAGTTGTGCGATTCTTTCACCGGCAGGTATCGTGTAGGAATCACCTTCACCGATCCAAGTCAACAGAATCATCAATTCTCCCCGATAATCCGCATCGATTGTACCCGGCGCATTGGGAAGAATCAACCCTTTGGCAGCGAGAGAGGAACGGGCTCGAACTTGACCTTCAAAACCGGCGGGAATCGCCACCTTCAGTCCAGTGAGAACTTTGCTGCTGGAGCCAGAACTAACCACGGTTTCCTCAAGCGCACGCAAGTCCCAACCAGCAGCCAATTCGGAACCACGGCTCGGAGCCTGAGCACCATCCGCAATCCGCGTGAACCGAACCGTCACGGAATCTCCCATACCGTTGCCTCGCGCATCTGCAGCCTATTGATTGAACGGTGGGTTAAACAGGGAGTCGCGGGTGGGCCGCTTCGATGACAGACTTCGACTACGAGTCTCTGCTCGACAAAGCACGCGAGAACATCCCACGTGACATTAGGTCGTCCGCCCGTTGGAAGCTACCAGAACCGAAGGTGATGATTGAGGGTAGTCAGACGATTATTCGAAATTTTTCTGACATTGTCGATATGATGAACCGCGATGGAAATCATGTCTACCATTTTCTCCAAAATGAACTTGGAACATCAGGCAGCCGGGAAGAACATCGAGTCCTGCTCAAAGGCCGAATCCCGCCAAAGAGAATCAAGGAAAAACTTGGAAACTATGTCCGAACCTATGTGCTATGCGACCAGTGCAACGCTCCTGACACCCAATTCATCAAAGAAGACCGAACCACCCTTCTCAAGTGCCAGGCTTGCGGTGCCACACGCCCAGTCAAACTGTAATTTCACCTCACCTCTAGTGGTGCCAGTGCGCCTCGCTCCGCCAATTCCATGAATTGTTACTGTCCCAAATGTGATTCAGTGGGCAGCGGTTCTGCCGAACAAGTGATTCAGTGGGCAGCGGTTCTACCTAACAAGTGACTCTGCATCGAAGGAAATCGT
>CAUZUN010000003.1:0-14958 GCA_963583115.1 Candidatus Thalassarchaeaceae archaeon | reverse complement strand
GAAACCGATAAAACATACGAGATGAATCGACAACTCCTCAGCGAACTTCGAAGCGAAGGGCTATGGCTGCGCCGTATCAACATTCGACAGGTCGAAGGCGAAGGATTCCAAGAAATTCCAGAGAAGCAATTCCGCTCCTTCAAAGAATGGGTACGCAACGAGATTGACTCTCCGCTACTCGCTGAGATGCTGCCGGTAGGCCAGCGGCTCAACGATGTTCGCTGGGAGAGTCACGACGACCGAATCCGACTGCCGGCGCACACTACTGACGGCACCCACCGAGATGAATCCTGCCGCGGCAATGCCGGCGTCACCTTCGGCCGCCAGGTCGGAGCCTATCCGATTCTCGTCGGCCTGCCATACCATGTCCCGCTCGAATCCGTCTCCGACATCCTCGTCACCTCACATGGCCAACGCAGCATCACCGGTGTCGAGGTTGGAATCGAGATCAACAGCGCCACAGAAAAGCAGTTTCAGGCGATTCCTGGAATCGGTGAAAAATCTGCTTGGAAACTGGTCACCGCCCGCGCTAAGGAAGCCCGTGCAGGAGGGAAGTTTTCATCGGTGGAGGAGGCGTTTAAGGCGGCGCAAGTTGAACTCCCCGAACTAGCGAAGAATGTCTTGAAGGTGAGCGAGTGAAATCGTTGGTCGAAGCGGCAAAAAAGTTGCACATTGCGTGCTCAAATCTCAAATCGGAACTCGGCCCTCCCCTATCTGTCACATACGAGCCACTCGACTACGCTTGGCAAATCCACGAGCAATACCTCACCAATTATGGCGGACAAGGCGCAAAAACCGTACTTCTCGGAATGAACCCCGGGCCTTGGGGGATGGGTCAAACTGGTGTGCCGTTCGGTGATGTCTCAAAAGTTACCGATTATCTCGGCTTGAGCGGCGAGGTTGAATCTCCCTTAGACACCCTCCCAAAACGACCTGTTCTCGGCTTGGATTGCACGCGAGGAGAAGTTTCTGGCACCCGCCTCTGGAGTATCGTCGAGGAAATCTATGGTGATGCGAATGCCGCTCACCAGCATTTGTTCGTCGTGAACCACTGTCCACTGTTAATGTTCGACGATGGGGCGAGGAATCTTACCCCTGACAAATTGAGGGGGGATAGCGCGAAGCGGTTGCTGGAGGTCTGCGATGAGCACCTGAGAGAGGTTGTCGATGCGCTCGACGCGGAGCGGGTTGTCGGAGTTGGGGCATACGCCAAAAAGCGGGCTGAAATCGCTCTTGGTGGCCGAGCTGACAGTAAAGTAAGAATCGAATCCATCCCCCATCCTTCACCGGCGAGCCCGCTCGCAAATCGGAATGGTGGAGCCGATTGGAGAGCCGCTGTTAGGGCTGTTTTGTTGTGAAATAGCAGGGAGAACGCTCATGAGGCCGAGCGTGCCTCCGATGAGCGGTGACGACTTGAGCGAGGCGCGAGAAATGAAGAAAATGGCAATCCAACCGGAAGACCGAGATTGGAGTGGTCCGCAGGGCGATGACCCGCGAACCCTGAATGAACTAATGACAAAGGCGGTCGCAAAAAATCTGGATGAACCGATGTTCGGTACGATTCCAGCACTCGGCGCACCTCGAATCCATTTGAGTTACAATCAATTTGGCCAACTCGTTGATTCCTGTTCCCGCGCGCTGAGAGATGCTGGCGTCAAAACCGGAGACCGAGTCGGACTAATCATCGACAACTCGGTCGAATGGGCTGCTGCCGCATACGCAACCAACGCGCTCGGTGCGGCCTACACCGCGATGTACACTCATCAACACGGTGCAGAATGGGCTTACATTCTCGGCGACTCAGAACCGACTATCCTCTTCGCAGCCAACACAGATGTTCTCGACAAACTTTGCGAGCACCTCGAAGCAGACTGCTGGCCAACAGCAGGAATCGTTCTTCTGGGAGACGATGCTCCAAACGCAACCCCTCCGACAGGAGTCAATGTGACGATGTGGAGTCAATTCGTGGCCGCAGGTGCCGCTTCAGCCCCCGTCGGGGAGCCGGCGAGCGACCCGAACGCTCTGGCGACGCTAATCTACACGAGTGGCACGACTGGAAATCCGAAAGGGGTCATGCTGTCAAACTGGAATATCCTTCACAACATCATCGCAATGCAAGGAAGATTCCCCATCTACAAAGGTGACAGAACCGCCTCCTTCCTGCCTTGGGCTCACTCCTTCGGCCAAATGGGTGACCTGCACTTCATGGTTCACCATGGTGTTCACATTAACCTCATCTCAGATGTGCTGAAAATCGCCGATGAGTGTCAAGAAATCAAACCGCATGCACTCTTCGCTGTGCCCCGCGTTTGGAACAAACTGTACGGCAAAGTGATGGCAGGACTCAACTCCTCTCCAATCAAGAAGAGACTCGGAGCGGCTGCCTTCAGAAAGGCGCGGGCGAGAATCGCGGCGGATGGCCGCGACTGCCTCAGAATTGAGCCGAAGGGATTCTTGGACAAGAAACTCGACAAAATCGTGCTCGGTAAAATCCGAGGACGATTCGGAGGAGAGATGCGATTCTGTATCTCCGGCGGAGCAGCCCTCTCACCCGAGGTCGCTTCTTTCATCCAGTGTGTCGGCTTCTCGATGTTCGAAGGCTACGGCTTGACGGAAACTTCACCACTAGTCTCCATCAACGGCTGGCAAGAGGGACACCCTTGCAAACTCGGTAGCGTGGGAAGACCCATCTCCGGAGAGAGAGTAGTCATTGACCAGGACGCTTGGGACGACCCAGACAGCACCGACGGCGAGATTGTCGTCTACGGACCCAACATCATGCTCGGGTACTGGAACAACCCCGAGGCGACTGCCGAAGTCATGACCGAGGACGGTGGTTTCCGGACCGGCGACTTGGGAAGATTGGACGACGGATTCATAATGATTACAGGGCGCGTAAAAGAACAATTCAAGTTACAGAACGGGAAATATGTCGCTCCTTCGCCACTTGAGGAGTCTTTGAAACTCTCACCGTTGGTCGATCAGTCCTGCGTTGACGGCACCAACAAGGTGAGGACCTTTACCATCATCAATCCCAGCGAAGGGGCCCTCCGAGCCGGACTCAAGGCTGCCGGACTCAATTCGAGTGGTTCCTTTTCGGACCTATGCGCAGCGCCAGAAGTCCGTGCATTCGTGTTGAATTCTCTCACCGAGGAAATCATGAGACCTAACTGGAAGGGCTTCGAGATTTCTGGCAGCGTGATTCTCGACCCAGAGGAGTGGACCACCGAGAACGAGATGATCACCCCTTCACTGAAGGTCAAGCGACGAGCCCTGTTCAACAAGCACAAGGACGACATCGATGCGCACGAATGAGTTTTCAGTAGATTACTATTTGAGGGGTATTTTGATTCATTGAGTGTCCACTATAAATCATTGAACATCCTCCATACCATATCTGGAATTCTATTGATGTACCGTCAGAATTTGACACAATGTCCATGCCGTTATCTCTCAGATACAATTCTTCCAACATTGATCATTTACTAATCCACCAGCGATATATGGCCGAATAGATAAATTAGAGAAATAACATCAAATAAATATTTTATTTTAATCATTCGAAGTCGTTGCCATAGCGCCACTGTTGGAAGAATGAGCCTACCAAGATGCAAGCGACGATAATCATCGCACTTTGACCGGTTGCAGGGTTAAAGTCGTCGAGACCGTTCATGCCGGCAGAAGTGATTGCCACACCCGCAGCGATTGATATTCCTCCGAGAGAAGATGAACTGACGAATGTCACAGCCTCTTTGGCATCCTTTGCAAAGCGGGCCCCGATGATGAAAGCGAGGTCGAGCGCGACCGCCGCGACTATCCAGTTGAAGTCGTAGAATTCGATGAGAATGGAGAGGATGACCCCCATCACACCCATGCCGGCCGCCCCCCCGACGATGAGGTGGAAATACTTCCCAAGTGACTGGCCAGAGTAACCGGCGAGCATCCCTACTGCTATTCCTATCCAGATAGCAATCTTTGCGTCGACCCCGAGGTAGGCGTTAGCAACCGCGCCCGCGGTGAAGGCGAATGGTACGAACAACGCCCACGCGGTTAGCAGCGGAATTAGGCGTGGGCCGGCCAGTGTGAGTGACAACCCAAGCAGAATGAGCAACATTCCTACGATTGGACCGTAGGCGGTCAGAATCGCGTCCAACTGTTGCTGCTGGTTGAGCGCCATGAGTGTTGGATAGAGGTCAGCCGCTTGAATCCTCGGCTGATACCGCGTGTCCTATGGACACGCTTCCGAATTGCTGATTTGCTGTGCACCTCTCGCAGGTCCCATGGTGAGCGGAGTCGATGGCGGAGTTGAGGCCTCAACCGGTGCATCTAGCAGTAGCATTCCGGTGCCTCGTCGCATTGTTACCGCCGCCTCGCTGTTCGATGGACACGACGCTGCAATCAATGTCATGCGGCGCCTAATTCAAGCCGCTGGGGCCGAAGTGATTCATCTCGGTCACGACCGCTCTGCGAAGGATGTCGTTGACACCATCATCCACGAAGATGCCCACGCAGTTGCCCTTTCATCCTACCAAGGCGGCCACATGGAGTACTTCACCTACATTCGAGAACTTCTCGACGCTGCTGGGCGAGAGGGAGTCAAAATTTTCGCCGGCGGTGGTGGTACAATCACTCCTGTCGAGATTCGAGACCTGCACGAAGCGGGAATCACCAGAATCTACTCACCTGACGACGGTCGCAACATGGGCCTTGTCGGAATGATTGATGATTTGATGGAGAGAACCGACGAGGTCGACCTGCTTTCCGTCGAGAACTTACTGGAACTTGATGGGCCAATCGAAGCGGAGCAACATGGCCGAATCGCCCGACTCATCACCCTCGCTGAGAACTGCGATGAGGAGGTTTTCCGCGCCGCACTTGCAAAGTGCCGCTCACGCGATGGTGACAAGAAAGCACCCGTGGTTGGCCTCACCGGTACTGGGGGTGCTGGAAAATCAAGCCTTCTCGATGAAATAATGCTGCGAATCATCAGAGACGAGCCCGACCTCAAAGTCGCCTTCCTCTGCACCGACCCCACTCGAAAGCGAACCGGTGGAGCACTTCTCGGCGACCGCATTCGGATGAACTCCCTCTCAAACTCAAACTTCTACATGCGTAGCCTCGCCAGTCGCGGCTCTGGAAAAGAGGTCAGCGACTCACTCGGCGATGCCATCGAAATCTGTCAAGCGGTCGGCTTCGACCTCATCTTCGCTGAAACTAGCGGAATCGGACAGGCTGACGACGCCATTACCAGTCATGTCGACCATACGCTCTATGTGATGACCGCTGAATATGGCGCCCACACCCAACTTGAAAAAATCGAGATGCTAGATGTTGCTGACCTCGTCGTCATCAACAAGTTCGAGCGACGAGGCGCCGTAGACGCGCTACGCGCAGTACGAAAACAAGTCCGCCGCAATCGCAACCTGTTCGGAATCAGCGACGAAGAACTACCGGTCTGCGGGACAATCGCCAGCCAGTTCGCAGACCCCGGCGTCGACGACCTTTGGGCTCGCCTCGCAGCACAAATCACCCTTTCAAACGGCTCCAATCCAACAGCCCGCACCGCGACCATGCCCCCCTCAGGGATGCCCGAGCCACGCCACATCATCCCGCCAGAGCGAATCCACTACCTCGCCGAAGTATCTGCCTCGGTTCGCGAATATCACAATCGCACCTACAGCGAGGTCCAAAAAGCCCGCCTCGCTCAACAATTAGCAGAAGCCGCAAACCACCTTGAAGCAGTTGGAAAGGCAGACCAGTCCACCGAACTGAGGCAGGAAGCTACCGAAGTTTTGGAGGAGTTACACCCGAGCGCCCGCAACCTATTGAGCGGTTGGCCAGAGACCGCCGAGGAGTACGACAGCGGCACCTACACCTACAAAGTTAGAGGGCGTGAATTCGACGCCGAAACGAAAACTGAGTCACTTTCTGGAAGCAAAATTCCGCGCATAGCCATCCCTCGATTTGAGGACAAAGGGACTCTACTCAACTGGCTCCGCCGAGAAAATCTACCAGGCAATTTCCCCTACACAGGAGGAGTCTTCCCACTCAAGCGAACCGACGAAGACCCAACCCGAATGTTTGCTGGAGAAGGCCCGGCAAGCCGCACAAACTCCCGCTTCCACCTGTTGAGCAAATCTTCACCATACACCCGACTCTCAACCGCCTTCGATTCGGTCACCCTGTACGGCCGCGACCCAGACCTGCGCCCCGACATCTACGGAAAAGTGGGGGAATCCGGTGTCTCAATCTTCACCGTCGATGAGATGAGCCAACTGTTTGAGGGGTTCGACCTTGTAGACCGCAACACAAGTGTCTCGATGACAATCAATGGGCCTGCTCCAATCATTTTGGCTATGTTTTTCAACGCTGCAATCCGCCAACAGGAAGCCGTTTTCGAAAAAGAAAAAGGTCGCTCACCCTTACCGGAGGAAGTCCGGGAAATTAGGGAGAATACCCTTTCGACTGTGCGTGGGACAGTGCAGGCTGACATTTTGAAAGAGGACCAAGCGCAGAATACCTGCATCTTTTCGACCGATTTTTCGCTGAAATTAATGGGCGATGTTCAACAGTTCTACATCGACAACAATGTCCGCAACCACTACTCGGTTTCAATCTCCGGATACCATATCGCTGAGGCAGGCGCTAACCCGATTTCGCAACTCGCCTTCACGCTCGCTAACGGGCTCACCTATGTTGAGTACTATCGCGCTCGCGGCATGGCCGTCGACGACTTCGCCCCCAATCTCTCGTTCTTCTTCTCCAATGGGATGGACCCCGAATACACTGTGATTTCAAGAGTGGCCCGCAGAATCTGGGCGATTGCTATGCGGGACTTGTACGGCGGCAACGAGCGCTCTCAAAAATGCAAAATGCACATTCAGACGAGTGGCCGCTCGTTGCACGCCCAAGAGATTGATTTCAATGACATTCGTACGACGCTTCAAGCGCTGCTCGCAATTCAAGACAATGCCAACTCATTGCATACGAATGCCTTCGATGAGGCGATTACCACGCCGACAACCGACTCAGTGAGGCGGGCGTTGGCGATTCAGATGATCAACAACAAGGAGTTCGGCTGGAACAAGTGTGAGAATCCTATGCAGGGCTCATTCCTCATCGAGGAATTGACTGACATGGTCGAGGAGGCTGTGCTGCAGGAGTTTGAGCGAATCAGTGAGAGAGGCGGTGTTCTCGGCAGCATGGAGATGATGTATCAGCGCTCCAAGATTCAGGACGAATCGATGCACTACGAGCACCTCAAACACTCGGGTGAATTGCCGCTCATCGGTGTGAACACCTTTGAGAATCCGGATGCGGTTGCCTACGACGAGTCGGCAGCCGACTCGTTCGACATGGAACTTACTCGCGCCACTCCCGAAGAGAAGCAGGGCTGCCTCGACCGGCTAACGGAGTTCCACAAAACCCACGAAAAATCGGCCCCAGCGGCCCTCTCCAAACTCCAGGAAGTTGCCAGAGACGGAGGAAATGTCTTCGCTGAACTGATGGAAACTGTGAAAGAGGCGAGCCTCGGTCAAATAACTGACGCACTATTCGAAGTCGGCGGCCAGTACCGTCGCAACATGTGATAGGAGACTGAAAAAAAATGGCAAAAAAAGCAGCTGGACCAAAACCGGATTTTAAAATCTCGCCGAGCCAAATCAACTCATTCTTCGACTGCTCCTGCTGCTATTGGCTTGACAAGAACAAGGTCTCAAAAAGGCCTAGAGGAATCATGGCAGGTCTGCCAATCGGAATCGACACGGTCTTCAGACACCACTACCGTGCTCACGCGGCAGCGGGAACCCTTCCCTCGGAAGTAGGGTCATCAGCGTTCTTTGGAGCAGGTTGGAAATTGGTCCAAGACGATGACCTAGTCTCCAAGCGACAAAGCCTCGATGTCAAGGACTGGTATGTTGCAGGAGGCAAGAACTACACTCTTTTCGGGACAATGGATGAGATGCTAGAGGACCCAAGTGGTTGCCACGTCGTCGTCGACTTCAAGACAAAAGCGTCGCAGAAATCCTCCGACAAAGGACCTCATCCAACCGCAGTTCGCCAAATGGCACTCTACTCGTTCATCATGGAGAGTCAGGGGCGGCAGGTCGGTGATGTGGCATATCTCGCACATCTTTTCCCAACCGGAGCCAACGATGGCCCAATTGTTCCATTCGGTTGTGACTTCTACGAAATCGATGTCGGCCCAGCCGCTCGCCTTCAAGCGGCCCAGTGGTTCAAAGATGCAGCAAATTGCCTCGAAGGTGCCCAACCTGCAAAGAACCCAGATTGCGAACACTGCAATTACCGCGCTTGACCAGTGACGGTTACCGCTGTTGCGTAGTGAGTCATCAACTTAGAAATTGAACATTACAGCGATGATGAATGCTACAATCATCGAGAGGAAGAAGGCGGGAATTACACCGACTAGCATTCCAGTTCCAGTCTTACTCATTCCAGCCTGGAAATTCACCACAATGCGCTGAATCCATACACCGAACAGGACCAGACCGAGCAGACCACCCAAGCAAGGTGCAATATCGTAGATGAAGCCACCCCCACTATCGTAGCCTTCCCAATATTCCGCTCCTAATTCCACCCCTTCCTCAAGCGGTTCTTGTAGCATCAAATCACCATAACCACTCTCGGTATCGATTGTGCCAACCACTATTTCCACCCATTCACCAAAGGTTGGGTCAGGAGGGCAACCTGGTTTGTTGACCCATTCGCTGTAGTCTTGATCTAGATATTCTGTTCGAACTTGAGAACCATCAGTTCGGGATACTTGAAATTCAAAATTACAACTAGGCCACTCTGATTCATTTGAGAAGAATATCATTTCAGTTTGATTTTCGATAAGGGTTTGGCTCCCGTAGATTACGGAGGAATAACCTCCAGTCTGGGGATTCCACCCTGAAATCTGTAGGCTTATTTCATCACCACTGCGATAATGGTCTTGGATTGTCAAAGTGAAGTTGCCATCAGAACCGTTAGTCCCATGGTAACTAACAACTGTGTTGAATTTGTTTTGAATGAGTCTGCCGTCACAATCTGCATGGGCGTTGAAATTTCCATTACTGTTGTCCCAACTCTGACCTGAGGAATCATAGATGCTAAGGTCACATTCTCCGATTTGTGTAGTTTCCAGTTGAAAGGTCCCGTTCAATCCTCCAGCATCCCACTGAATGTCGAGGTCCTCTTGATGCCAATTATCGTCCCAACGAGATTCACCCCAAATGCTGAGCATCATAGGCACGAGAATTATTGCGAAACCAAAGATACAGGTGATGCCAATACCCTTCCAAAATGAGCCTTCGGTCTTTGCTCCCGCTTGAACTTCCCACACTCCCGAATCAATAGTCCCCACTGAACCGGTCAGTGTTGTTCCACCTGCGGGCGAAAGTTGAGTAGGCATTTGACCCTGCATCTCAGTGTTGAGAGTCAATCCTTCAGCCCCTCCTAGCACAATGGGTGCTGGAGGCGACGATGCACCAGGAGTTGGAGTGTCACCAGGGGTGGCCACAAGAGCCTCGTCCCACGGACTGCTAGTGTCTTGTCCCGGCTGAACCATGCTATCCCCCAAAAGGGCGGAACATATCACCCTTCAGCCTGCATGGACTCGCTGATTGAACCAATTGAATATTGAACCAATTGAATGTGGAATTGACAACTAGATCAAGAGATGTCCAAATGAACATCACTCATCGGCCATCAAGAAGCGGTCGTAAATCATGGCACAGAGCCCAGCACCGATGATTGGTCCTACCCAATACATCCACGCATCGCCGAGCAAACCCTCGAATAACGCTGTGCCAAAATGGCGAGCAGGGTTCATCGCCGCTCCTGTTAAGGGGCCACCCATGAGAATGTCGGCAGTGACCATCAAGCCGATTCCCCAGCCACCTATGGCGGGAGCGCGCGGGTCCACGGCAGTACCCATGATAGCGAGCATCAGCAGGAAGGTCAGCACGATTTCGATTACGATGACTTTTGATGCCGAGAGAGTTACCCCCTCGATCATTCCTGGCGCGGGTGTTCCGGCAAAGTTTCCTTCGCCGAATATTCCGAACAGAATACCGCCTGCAACGACTCCTCCAACAAGTTGAGCGACGATATACAATCCTGCTGTGGTGCCATCGATTCTTCGAGTCATCAAGAATGCGATTGTGATTGCCGGATTGATATGAGCCCCGGAGATATTCATTGTCGCAGTGACTGCAACAGCGAGAACTAGCCCATGAGCGATAGCGACTGTCAGAAGTGCTGCTTCGCCTCCGTTCAGACCACCGACGATAATTGACCCTGCTCCTATGAAGGTGAGTGCAAACACACCTAGTGCCTCTGCCACCAATTTACTCTCCAAACTTGCTTCACCCATACTGTTGCCCTCCGGCCATTACGAGGGGGGTAAACACGGCCCTTGAACCTCGTCATCAAAAACTAAGAATCGAAAAACTATGAATCGAATGATAATGGGAAATCAAGGAATCAATAAACCGAGAATGGAAAAACTAGGATTCGAAAAACTAGGAATGGAAAAACAAGGATGGATTTTCGCAGCGAATCTCAATGTGAGTAATTCCCAAGAGAAAATCAAAGAGAAAATCCAAAGCGAACGCCGCTTGAGATAGCGCAGGAAAAAGGCTTGGTGTGAAGTGGGGCCCGAAGACCCAACACTTCACACCGTTCGCATATCTTTGTGTTTGTCTGATTAGACTGGTGAAGAGTTCTACTCTTCTTCGCCGAGAGCCTTCTCGCCGAACACGAGGGCTACATAGCCACCGATACCAGCTAGGATCATTCCGCCGAACACGCCCATGATGTTAGCGCCGTTCCAAGCCGAGTCCACTAGCATACCGCCAATGTCACCAGCACCTGATATGGTTGCGCCGCCTGCGGCTGCCATCCATGCCAAGATACCGACTTCCCAGCCGCCACCGCATCTCTCGTACACCATCATCAGCAAAAACCCAGCGAATAGCGATGCTATTGCTGTGTGTGGTCCAAGCTCAGACACACCTGCCCAAGTCATTCCACCAGTTGCTGCTGCCTGCCACCAAACGAAGGTGTAGGCGAGAACACCACCGAGAATCTGCATTACAAAGTCTAATGCTCCATCCTCAATTTCATCCCGTCCTGCAGCCATCTTCGCTATGGTGAACATCGGCAAAATAGTCCCGCCCATTGCAATCATAAAGACTGCAAGAACAAGGCCAGTCGCCATTGCATCGCCAGTTATAGCGAAAAATACAACAGCCAAGCTGCCTATCAGTTCCGTCAACATTCTTTTTTGGTCCATATTATTTACATCTCCATTTTTTCTAATCGCACTTTGACGATTATTTCGCTGTAATTACTTCTGCTTATCAACCGTTCCGTGGACAATCTGCTCTAGGGCGCTGTTTTTAGGGGTTTTTCGAGTGGCCGGTGCACCTGATTAAACCAAGTGTGTAATTGCACACCACAAATCTATGAATCTTTTAATCCGAATGGAATTTCAAGATATTCAAATAATGTAAAAAAATGAAAAAAAAGAAAAAAAAAGAAAAAAAGGCGGGAAGGTCGGGGGGAAATCCCCCCGACCTACCGCGTTGGACGGCCTAAGGCCGACTTGTGTCTGCTCTACTCAGAGTTGCTCGTTGACTTTAACGGCAATCAATGCGCCTGCGCCTGCCAAAGCAGTGTCAAGCACATATGTTCCGAGGGTGTTAACGCCGAAGCCACCACCATTGGCGAGACCGCCAATCATGCTACCAACATCCATTGCACCTGTCAGGGACATTCCTGCGGTCATTGCAATCGCTACACCGAATGCAGCAACCCATGCATCGCATCGGGTCCACACCATGTATAGCAATCCTCCACCGACAACCATCGTGACAATATGTGTAATATTGTCAAATGGGATAGCCGCTGCATCTGCAGCTGCTACCCCAGCGTTGCCAGTTATGAGTGCCAGAACGCCTGCACCTACGGTACCTGCTATCTGCCACACCAACTTGGTTCCGCCAGCTTCCCAGTCTTGGTCGTTGAACATCTTTCCAGCAGTCAATGCTGGTATGATGTGCGCTCCACTGAATGTAGCCCAGAGGACAATCAGCGCTATGCCTACTCCGACAACTCCGGCGCTAACGCCACTTGCCAGGAGAAAGGTCAATGCCAATGCTCCCCAAAACTCACTCATTCCATCTTTCCAATCTATTTCCATTTTTCTCACCTATTGTTTCCCATCGCACTCAGGGCGATTGTTACGCTCCGACTCGGACTGCTTATCAATGGTTGCCCGGATAATCAATCAATAAATGCGATTACTGAGCGAAATCGCACATTCCGGTGTGCATACTAAAAGCAGGTGTAGTTAGGCACACTTGCTCGGAAATCGCCCATTACAATACAAAATCGAGGGTTTTTTTAGAATGTCGGAGAATTGACGGGAAATTTTGGTGAATTCCTCGCGTTTTCAGCCACAATCGCGAATGATTTGCGTTTTGTGGACTTTGATTAATATTTGATTATGTAGAAGCCAATGCTAGCGTTGACATCTAGGACAATAAAAAGTTGAGCGCCCACTTTGAACGATTCGAGATATCTTCCCTGAACACCCCTGCCGTAGGCAGGCCATGCCCTCACGACCGTATACGCGGAAGGAATGAGAGAAGTATCCGAGGTCACCCTCGACATTGGCAAAATCACTGATCGACGACCCGCCAGCCTCAATCGCCTCTTCCAAAACCTGTTTCGTTGCTGTGACAAGTCGCTCACCCCTCAATGTAGGAGAAGGGCCAGCACCACCCACAGATGCCGCACTGCGCTTCGGTGAAACCCCTGCACGGCTGAGAATCTCGCAAACATAGATGTTGCCAAGTCCAGCAACAAGCCGCTGGTCGAGAAGCGCCGACTTCATCGGAGTCCTTCGACCACGCAACAATTCGCAAAAAGCGACCGCGTCAAAGTCATCGCTGAGAGGTTCCAACCCCAATCCACTCAACAATCGATGTCTGTTAGCAACATCGGTGTCGACTAAATCCATCACTCCAAATCGCCGAGGGTCGGTGTAGATTGCTTGACCTCCATCGTCAAGCCACATTGCAAAGTGGTCATGTTTACCCACTTCTGACGGCTCTTCGCCCGCTTCAAACAGCGTGAATTTCCCAGACATCCCAAGATGAATCAACCACGATGTGCCATCATCCAAGCGTGCGAGTAGATATTTCGCACGACGGTCAATCCCCTCGATTTTCCGCCCCTCCATCCGCTCAGCCATCCGTTCAGGGAACGGAAAGCGCAGATTGTCACGTCGCACCTCCACCCGCGAAATCACCCTTCCAACCAACCGGTTAACGAGGCCGCGGCGGACCGTTTCGACCTCTGGTAATTCGGGCACAGTAAGGAAGACCCATGCATTTGGGTGAAAGCCATTGCGTGCGGCGTCACTGCCATTGAATCGTTTAGAATTCGGGAAAACCAGCGTCGACTCACTCGTCGATGAGGTGCTGCAAATCCTCTCTGAAAGGCACTGGGTCCCATTCCGAGCCAAGCCATACAACCCGCTTTGTTAGTCCTCTGTCAAGTATGAAAGTCGGTAGTGCGTGCAACACGGTATATTCCCCTTCGTGCTCATGCTCGTGGCCATCATCTTCTGTCGTATCAACCACCTCAAGGCTCAATTGATATTCGCCCCAAACCGCGCTCAAATCAGTAAACTCATCACTCATATTCCCTGCATTAGGGCTGGTTAGGTGGGGCCAATCTGCAGAGCGGCTGTCGGAAAACGCCAACATCTCCTCCGGTGTATCCGACCACGGGTCCACCGTCACCGAAACCACCTGCACCTGTTCCCGGGCCTCTTGGTCAAGGCCGTCCAAAACAATGTTGATGTTCATCGATACAGCGATGCAAACATCTGGGCATCTTGTGAAAATGAAGGTGATGATTGTGACATTGCCTTGAGAATCGGAGAGCGACCAATTATCGCCGTGTTGGTCGATTAGAGTAAAATCGTTAGTTTCCAATTCACCTTTGGGAGCCTCTCCGTTGAATGTGTATTCATCTTCTCCGCCGAGACAACCGGCTAACAGCAGAGAGATTGAGAGGGCGATGACTGTAATTGATTGGCCTCGCCTCATTCATTCACCTCCGATTTGACGCATACAAACGCCTTTCCGATTTGACGCATACAGACGCATACAAACGGCTCCTAATTGACGCACTCAAACCTCTCCGAGTTGGCTTGAGTAGGGCACTCAGCATAAGGGGCTCGCCTCCCTCCTAGAAGTGAAAAGGGTCGCGATGTGAGTTCGAAATCCAACTCAACCGAGCTTCGACAAATCCAACGCCAACTCGTAACGAGCCGAGGCCACTAGAAAATTCATCGCTGCCAATCGCTCGGAGCGCGTCCGGTAATCAGTGCGTGCTGCTCCTCCCAACCAGTCAACTCGATGACCTCGAGGACATCGAGTCCAGCGTCAGATAGCGCAGCCGCAGCCGCAGCATACTGCTCCTCAGCGCCGCCAGCAGAGATTCGCTCGGATGCACTCTTCAGTGAGAGAAGAGCGAGGCCGTTAGGTGCTAGGAAATTTTTCGCAGCCCCAAGGAAGAGGTCGACTTGACCTGCCTGTGAGACATCTTGGAAAAGCCAAGGCACCCTGTTTGGAAGCCACGGGGAGAGGGTTTCGGGTTTGCGCGCATCGGCGAGGACCGGGAGAAGACCCGGGCGAACTTTTGCAAGCCGAATTAAATCCCTCAAGCAACGAGGCGCGATATCCACCGCAACAATTTGGCCACCGGATACATTTTTTTCACCGCAAAGGTGGTCGTGAAGATGAGAAACCGTCGTGCCATGTCCCGCTCCGAGATAGAGAACCGAAGCGCCAACTTCGGGTAGTAAGTCTTCAGGTTCGCCTTTCGTCCGAAGAATTCCAGCCGCCAATTTTGAATTTCTTGGTGACCAATGCCGCCACT
>CAUZUN010000002.1:0-16072 GCA_963583115.1 Candidatus Thalassarchaeaceae archaeon | reverse complement strand
TCTACAGTTTTGCTGTCGTTTTTGACTATGGCAATTGATTAGCAGGCGACTCTTCGGACCGGTTTGATGGAGGCGGGACTCGACGAGCACTGGGTCGATGGCGACCCCCGTTGGTGGCCCCGCTCGCAAACTCCCGGTGGAGGACGGCGGGCTGACACTGAGGTTGAGCCTCCTGAGTCTTGGGTGGCTTGGCGAAGGCAGAGATTGCAGCCACCACTACCGCGGTTTATTCACGCCCCCGCGTGGTCGGTTCTGCTGCTCGTCTGCTCGCTTTTTCCGCTCGCTTTTCCCGGCCGAACTCCCGATGACCAGACCGTAGCGCTCGTTCTCTTTCTCGGGTCGTTTTTCATACTGTTAATTCAACCGATGCTAATCGCCAACCAGCAGCCAGACGGCTCAATGATTCGCTGGAAATTATGGCTATTATTCGGTGACAAGGCAGGGCTTGCAGTTTTGGCGGTGACCGCGGGGGGCGGCCTTCTAGCATTTGTCGCTCACATCGTGGTGGATGTTCGTTTGGGTTGGGCTTCGTACGCCCTTTTCGTGCTGCTGTGGCTCCACTTCCTCTACCGTTCTGCTAACTCGCTCGCCCCCCCTTCTGCCCGTTGGCTCGCCCCAATAGAGGTCGCTTCCCAAGACCTTTCCGAGTGCCCGGAGGGGTGGCAGCGGAGGAGTCAGTTTTGGAAGCGCGGACCGATTTTCGTGAGGAAATTGGGCGATGGTCGTCAACTCGAATTGTACGGCGTGAGCAGGGCTGGGGCCGACTTTTTTGCATTTCATCTGAGGCACCCTTCCGGATTGCTTCACGACCCTTTCGCGAACGCCGAGGCAGTGGTCACATTACGCGCAGGTCCACTGGGCGTTTGTGGTCCTCGGGTAGCGGGGCTAGAGTCAGAATTGACAGCACCTCCAATATCAGTTCCGGAAATTGATTGGCCGGCTGTTCTAGTCCCTCCTCTTGAAGAGGAGTGACTTGAGACTAATACAGGAGAGTTTCCTCCCCTGAAGCGGTCACTTTTTCGGTTTCCTTTTTCGGTTTCCTTTTTCGGTTTCCTTTTTCAGTTGCAAGGCAATTATCAAGAACCGTGACGCTGAACCTGTGTAGATGACCCCGCTAGAGAATCCTCTCAATGATTCGATGGTTCGGGAACCGCGCATTCGCCTCGATGCATCCGGATTGATTAGACTCTACATCGCTCGCCTAGATGAGCCGAGAATTACACCTCGCTGGCTGCCCGGAGTCGACCCGATATCCGACTTGCCTTCACCTCGCGAGTTGGTTGAATTACCATTACCCCTGCAAGTCAAACTGTTACGATTGAGTGAGCAGGTGTCGAGCAGACGGCCACAAATCGGAACTTGGTCTGCCCGTGGATTTGTTGCTGCGGCAAGTCAGGGGGCGCCCGGTCTCGCGATGGGGTTGCTGGATGCATGGTGCAAAGAGCGCTGGCCAACGAGGTTGGAGGGGCGGGCTCGGTTGATGATTCGAGGGATGAACCGTCGTCTTCGTAGCGGAATAATTCGGGAGCGGGAGTGGCCGAATGGTATTCTTGATTTGGAGGATTTCCCAGCCGGTGTAGTTCCTTTGGTAGTTCGTCACCGTCAGTGGTTGAGAGGGCCGCGAGAGTATGAGGTTGTCAGCGGAGGCGACCGACTCTCTCCGGGCCGTTGGCAATGGAAATTTGACCGAACCGGGCAGGGGCATGTCGTCACTCGCCACCCTGTCAATGTGTCTCAATTTCCAAACGGCAGGGCTTTGAACCCCCCTCGGGTCGAACGGCTCAATGGACATCTGCATAGTGCTGGGGAGCAAGTCGGACCTGCCAATCGCCAACAAGTGTACAGCGGTATTGTCGGAATTCGAAATTAACCATGAGGTGCGTGTCGCTAGCGCTCATCGGGCCCCCAAATATCTCGAAGAAGTAGTCGACGCTGCAATTGCAGATGGCTGCAAGATTTTCATCGGGATGGCGGGTATGGCAGCAGCACTTCCCGGCGTGGTCGCCTCGATGACTTTACTGCCTGTAATCGGAGTACCAGTCGGTGGAAAAGTACCACTTGACAGCCTACTTTCAATCGTTCAGATGCCACCGGGAATGCCTGTTGCGACAGTTGGAGTCGACAGAGGTGACAACGCTGGAGTTCTCGCAATCCAGATGCTCGCATTGGGTGACGCTGAGTTGGCTGAGCGGTTCGCAAATTGGCGAGCAGCCAAGACCGCTCGGGTCATCGCAGACGACGAATCTCTAAGGGAGGAGTGAAGATGGTTGAGACCAGCCATCTCATTGACGAGGCTATCGAAAAGTTGCAGACGGAAATCGATGACACAGCGATCATCGCCTGTTCGGGTGGAATTGACTCATCTGTTGCTGCAGTTCTAGCGAATAGCGCAGTCGGCGACCTTCTCCACTGTGTCTATGTCGACACCGGTTTGATGCGAAAGAATGAGACCGAAGAGGTCGAGAGAATGCTGAGCGAACTTGGCATTAATCTCACCACTGTATACGCTGCAGACCGCTACTTCGAAGCGCTGGTTGGAGTCACAGACCCCGAAGAAAAGCGCCATATAATCGGTGAATTATTCATTAGAATTTTTGAAGATGAACAGAAAAAAGTGGGAGCGAAATACCTCGTTCAAGGTACGATTGCTCCTGACTGGATTGAGTCTGGCGGCGGCGAGCGAGATGTCATCAAGAGCCATCACAATGTTGGTGGATTGCCTGACGATGTTGACCTGATAATCGTTGAACCGCTCCGTGATTTTTACAAAGATGAGGTGCGCCAAATGGCTCGCTCCCTCAAAATTCCCTCCTCGGAAAGACAACCCTTCCCTGGCCCAGGTTTGGCCGTGCGGGTGCTTGGGGAAATTACTCCCGAGAGAACCGAGGTTTGCCGTGAGGCGTGTGCGATTGTCGAAGAGGAGTTGGAAGCGGCCGCAGCGGCTGGGCTGATGGAAATCCCTTGGCAATATTTCGCTGCTTTACTGCCTGTTCGAAGCGTCGGCGTGCACGGAGATGTGCGGGTTCACGGCGAGACGGTCGTTGTGCGAGCGGTACAGAGTATTGATGGCATGAGTGCCCGTTATTCGACGATACCAAACGAAGTGCTGGAAAAGATTTCAATTAAAATTACGAACACCTTGAAAGGTGACATAAATCGAGTTGTCTACGATATCACCCACAAGCCGCCGGGTACCATCGAATGGGAATAGAGTTGCTCTCAATTCTGCGTCAATTGATGAGAGGCGCCGCCAATTAACATCGATTATTAGGCGCCGTGTGCAGGGTTTGAACCTGCGACCTGCGGATTAACAGTCCGCCGCTCCACCAGCTAAGCTAACACGGCAACGGCCCGCCCACCGACCCTCCCTTCATGAATTAATCGGGTTGCTTTGGAGGAAGATGTTAGTCGCCAGCGAGCCCCTAGGGCTCGGAACTTGGGTTAATTGAACAGACAGGGGTGGGTTCAAGTGTCTATCTCTCCTCGCAGAATCGATGTATTCTATGACGGATGGCAGTGAGAAAGAACGAGTCAAGTCGTTGATGATGGCTTTGATGCTACTCCTCGGAGCAATGACGGCTGGTCTCCCAACCGCCTCTGCTTTGACTGGAAATGAAATTCTTGGCCTGTCAAGTGTCACCAATAGTTCGGCCTCTGTCTCTCTAACGAATCTCGATGCAAACGATAGTTACAGTTGGTGGGTTTGGGTCTACGACTCCTCCAGCAATCTGCAGGACTATGACTACGGAACTGTGAGCAATATCGGTGGCGCTGGGACGGTGAGTTACACAGCGAGTTGGACTGCCCCTACCATTAACGGGAACTACTCTGTAGTTGGCGAACTTCTTGATAGTTCGACCAATGCGCTCAGCAATTCAACAGGAACCTTCCTAATCAGTGGGGGAGGGTCCGGTCCAACGGTTCTGACTGCGGATTCGTATGAACCAAATGATACTCCGGCGAATGCAAGTTCCGTTTCCCTTCCAGTATCGATTGCCAGCCTGACGATTCACAATACGACCGATGAGGACTACTTCACCTTCAACTCTACTGGAGGACAGCAAATCGAAATCGAAATCACATTCTCAAACGCTGGAGGCGACCTTGACATGGGTATCTACAGTGGTGCGAACGCCTCGACCTTAGTCGGCTCGGGCACCTCAATCACGGACGATGAGTCATACACAATTATCAACTCGACCGCCGGCCCTTACTATGTCTATGTCTTAGGTTACGGTGGTGCGGACAACACCTACAATCTTACCATCACTCAAGTGACCACCGGAGCGCAAAACGACGCAGGCTCGGGAGGAGATGCCGGGGACAACGCGACCGCCTCCTACTCACTGACCCCGGGAACTCACTCAACCTACACTGGATGGGTTAACCAGACAGATGTCAACGATTGGTACAACATTTCGGTTGGAACCGGATACAACATCTCGGCCAGCATCTCGTTCTCGAACAACAACGACTTCGACCTCTATCTTGTCGACTCGAACGCTTCGGCGAACTACATCAACACAAGTTGGTACTCCAACCCCGAAATCGTTACCAGCAATGGCACGAATGTCGGTGGCTCATGGGTGTATCTAGTGATTGATGCATATTCCGGCTCGGGAAACTACACCATGGATATCTGGACTTTCCCAGCGAATGGCTCCACTACAGCCGGAACTGGGAATGTTAGTGCTAACTTCTTCTCGAATGCGACCTATGGAGAAATTACATCTTACAATCTCACCAGTGGGACTTCTTACGACCTTGATGCTTACTTGCTTGAGTGGAATGGCGCTAACTTCACTTCACTCGGTACATTCACGCAGAGTTGGACTTCAAACGGCTCAAACCGGGTAGACCCAGCCTGGATTACACTAGCCGAGGAGAGCACCTTCTGCCTCTATGGTGAGTTGTACGACATGTCGTCAAACGGAGCCTACCTCGACGATGACATGGATTGTCTCTACTTTGAGATGATGGAAGCGGCGGTAACCTCAGACACATCGGGTACTCTCGATGCGCAGAACCTTACCAGTGGGAATGCCTACTCATACGAATGGTATCTCTACATCGGTACTGGCACTACTTACCTTCAGTCGGGGAATGGGAGCTTCACCGCCAGCGGCACCTCCCAAAATTACAACATCGGGTGGAATCAGCCGGGAACTGGTACTCAGCGGTGCTTAACCGCATACCTCTTCAATGCGACAAATGTTCAAATTGGCGAGCATGTCGACTGCTTTTCACCGACTTGGGCTGGAGTGAATGTTACTGGATACACTGCCGACTCGAACGCCTCGACCAATACCATCTACCTCGATGCGACGACCCTCGTTGTCGGTTCAAACTACGGAGTGCAGATTTCTGTTTGGCAGCAAGCGACCAACAACACGACCAGCAGTTCAGCGCTAACCAACTTCACTGCGAACAATGTCACGATGCCATTCCAGTGGACTTACTCGACTCCGACCACAAGCGGCTACTACTGCGCGGTCGCCAACCTGTGGAACGGCACAGGCAGTTGGCTCGATAGTGACAGCAGTTCCTGCTTCCTGATAATCCACGACGATGATGATGACGGTGTGTGGAACGAGAATGACCTCTGCCCTAACACGGTGGCGAATGTTACTGTCGACCAGAATGGTTGCGCCGCAACTCAGCGGGACAGTGACAACGATGGTGTAAACGACGCACAGGACGCCTTCCCATTCGACATGACACAGTGGCAAGACTTCGACGGAGACGGCTTCGGAGACAACGCCAGCGGCAACAATTCTGACGCCTTCCCGCTCGATTCCACCCAGCATTCTGACGCTGACGGCGATGGATACGGTGACAATCCCAATGGCACCAACGCCGACGCATTCCCCAACGATGCAAATCAGTGGGCAGACAGCGACGGCGACGGTTATGGAGACAATCAGAACGCCTCCAATGCTGACCTGTGGCCGAGCGACCCATCTCAGTGGTGGGATAGCGACGGTGACGGTTACGGAGACAATTCGAGCGGCACCAACGGTGACGCATTCCCGATCGACGGAACTCAGTGGGCTGACCAAGATGGCGACGGCTACGGTGACAACGCTTCTGGCAACAACCCGGATATTTTCCCTCAAGACAGCACCCAGTGGACAGACCAAGACGGCGACGGCTACGGGGATAATCCGAATGGCAACAACGCCGACGCATTCCCAACCGACCCAACTCAGTGGTCCGACCAAGATGGCGACGGTTACGGCGATAACGCCACAGGAACCAACCCTGACGCCTTCCCGCAAGATGGTACTCAATGGTCTGACCAGGACGGTGATGGCTACGGTGACAACCCGACTGGAAACAACCCCGATGCTTTCCCGACAGATGGCACTCAATGGGCTGACCAAGATGGTGACGGTTACGGTGACAATCCTAACGGAAACAACCCCGACGCTTTCCCGACAGACGGGACTCAGTGGGAGGATAGTGACGGTGACGGCTACGGCGACAACCAGCAGGGCAACAATCCAGACCTCTTCCCAACTGACAACTCGCAATGGTTCGACCGCGACGGCGACGGCTACGGAGATAATCCACAGGGCACTAACCCTGACCTTTGCCCGGACACCCCAACTGGAGAGAATGTAGATTCGGACGGCTGCTCCGCCACTGAGCGAGACACCGACAACGATGGTGTAGTCGATGCTGACGATGACTGCGTGAATATCGATGCGAGTGGATTCGACAACGATGGTGACGGCTGCATTGACGATTCAGACAGCGATGGCATACTCGACAATGAAGATAATTGTATCAACGAAGATGCTAGCGGCTGGGACACAAATCAGGATGGTTGTATAGACGACAGCGACGCGGATGGCGTCAAGGATGATGTCGACCAGTGCAGAACAGTTGATGCTTCAGGATTCGATTCAGACAGTGATGGCTGCATCGATGATTCGGACTCGGATAACATTCCAGATGATGTCGACCTCTGCCGATATGTGAGTGCATTGGGCTACGACAGCGACGGAGATGGCTGCATCGACGACAGCGACGGTGACAATATCAAGGATGACATCGACAACTGCCAATACGAAAATGCGAGCGGTTACGACGACGATATGGACGGATGCATCGACGATTCGGACGGTGACTCGGTCAAGGACCCCAGTGACATCTGCCCCAACACACAAGATATCTCAACTGCCGATATAAATGGCTGTTCAATCTTCCAAAGGGATTCCGATGGAGATACGGTGAAGGACTTCGATGACCAATGTCCCGGCACACCTGCCGGGGAACAGGTCGACGCCAACGGTTGTTCTGCCAGTCAGCGTGATTCAGACGGCGACTATGTGGTCGACTCTGACGACAATTGCCCGGGTACTGACAGCGGATTGTCCGTTGATGTGGACGGGTGCGGAGATAATCAACGCGATACCGACGACGATGGAACCAACGATGCAGATGATACCTGCCCCGAAACTCCTGCAGAGGAGCAGGCGAACAGTTTCGGCTGTTCCGCTTCTCAGTGGGATTCTGACAATGATGGCGTGTTTGATTCACTCGATGTGTTCCCGTTGGATGCGACCGAGTGGGAAGATTCTGACGGTGATGGAGTCGGTGATAATTCTGATTTCTTCCCGAATGACGCTACCAAGCAGACCGCAGCAGATGCTGATGTTGAGGGTGGTGGATTCTCCACTTTCGCTCTGATTCTTGTGGCGATGTTTGCATTGTTTGCAGTCGCCGGGATTACCGTAGTTGCAATCAAGATGCGCTCCGGCAAAGATGAGGAAGAGGACAAATTCTCTGGTGGTCTTTCGGCACAACCTGCTGAATCACTATCCGATATGTCGATGCCAGTTGAAGCAGCGACTGAACTTGGATTACAACCTGCTGCAACCGATATTGCAGAAGCCGCAGCCACATTGACCGCCGAACCCGAGCAGTGGACCGATGAGAATGGTGTCTCATGGTGCCGCCAGCCAGATGGAGTAATACTCCGCTGGAATGGTGAGGCTTGGGAACCATCCGAGTGAGGCCAAGTTCACTCATCAGCAGAAATTCAGACCGCGCTTAAGTTGAAGCGTAGCGCGTAAGTTGAAGGGCGGCGTCGGTCAGCCTGTGCAACATGACTGACAATGTCAACAAGGCTCACGCAGATTCGGTCCTCGCAGCCGCTGCTACAAGTGGTGAGCACTATGGCTTCGGACTTCCGATGATCGCTAGCGAAAACATCCTCTCTCCAATGGTTAGAAAGGCGACCAATACCGACCTCCACGGTCGCTATGCCGAGGGGCTTCCCGGCAAGCGCTACTACCAAGGCTGCGACGACTTCGACGACATCGAATCGGCTGGTCTCACTCTTGCCCGCCAAGTCTTCAACTGCAACTTCGCCAACATTCAATCAATCTCAGGAACTGTTTCCAACATCGCCGCGTTCAAGGCATTGACGATGCCCGGCGACAAAATCACCGCGATTTCAACTGCTGACGGAGGCCACATCTCACACGCCAGAATGGGGGCGGTTGGGCTACGTGGGTTGGATTTGCACACCTACCCATGGGACGAGGCGAGGATGGAGCCGGATGTCGACGCGGCTTGTGCAATGATTCGCGAACTGGAGCCGAATTTGGCACTCGTTGGCCAGTCCGTTTTCCTTTTCCCTACCCCTCTTCAAGAGATGGCGGACGCGGCGCATGAGGTTGGCGCGAAGGTGATGTACGACGGTGCGCATGTGCTCGGACTAATCGCTGGCGGCCAATTCCAAGACCCGTTCCGGGAGGGTGCCGATGTGATGACGGGCTCCTCTCACAAGACATTCCCGGGGCCTCAAGGGGGCTTCCTTCTGTCCAATTCCGATGATGAAAAATTCCAACGGAAACTCAATTCCGCTATCTTTCCGGGGACCAATTCCTCCTACCATCTCCACCATGTTGCTGGAAAGGTTGTGGCTCTTGCAGAGTTTGCTGAGTTTGGTGCTGACTATGCGCGTGACATCGTGAGAAATGCGAAGGCGTTTGGGGAAGCGATGGCCGCAGAAGGGTTCGATGTGCTTGCTGAGGAGCGGGGCTACACTGCGAGCCATCAGATTTTGACGCGAAATGGTGAGCAGGATTCAGGTGCTGGAGCGAAGGCTGCTCAGTTGCTTGAAGACGCTGGAATCATTACCAACATGAACATGCTACCGGGCGACACCAAGGCGCTGACTCCGAGCGGATTGAGGCTCGGAGTCCAGGAGTTGACACGGGTCGGGATGGGCGTCGACAGGATGCAGGATGTCGCCCGCCTCTATGCGCGAGTTCTGCTGCATGGCGAAGATGCTAGCGCTGTGAAGAGAGATGTTCGTGCGCTCAAGAGTGAGTATCAGACTGTTCACTACTGTTTTGAGCCCGGCCCGGCCTATCCGTGACCGCCGCTTTTAGCCGGGCCGAGCCCTGCTTACCCCTGATTAGAGAATATCGATGATTCGAATCATCTGGTCGACCGGCGAGGTCGAAATGGTGAGGGAGTTTTCGATACGCGAACTCTGTTCGCCATCGAGATTCCCTCGGTGGTAGACCGTAATCCACGGTTCACCCTCTTCGACCTGTGAACCAACTTGAACATCGAGCACCATCCCCACCTGCATATCGAGAACATCGTCGATTTCCTGCCTACCTGCGCCGAGTTCACCTGCCACAACGCCAAGAGTTAGGGCGTCAATGTTGGACACATAGCCACTTTTCTGGGCGAGCACTTGTGAAGTCTGGAGGTTTTGGTCGAGCAGGCCGAGGGCAGTGAGTAGCGAGTTTTCACTTTCAAAGATGGCCGGGTCAACCCCCTGAGCAGCGCACATCTCCACAAATTTCGCCAGCGCAGAGCCGTCGTGAAGCGAATTGAAAACTATCGCCTCGCCTTCGTCGGGGTCTCTAGCGACTTCAGCTGCAGCGAGCAGAATTCCGCCTTGGACGGTGACCAATTCCTCGAGGTCAGCAGGTCCATTTCCCCGCAGCGTCTCAACGCTTTCAAGAATCTCAAGTGAATTTCCGATGGCGAATCCAATTGGGGCATCCATTCGCGTGAGGGTGACTGATGTCGCCATACCCAATCCGCCGCCAGTCGTCGCCATACTCTCAGCGAGGGCTCGCGCCTCTGCCTCAGTTTTCATGAAAGCGGCACCACCGACTTTCACATCCATCACAAGGGCGCTCAGTCCCGCGGCTGCTTTCTTCGAGAGAATGGAGCCGGTGACCAGCGGGATTGACGCGATTAAGCCAGTGACATCGCGGATTGCATACATTCGTTTGTCGGCAGGAGCAATGTTGCCTGTTTGGCCGACAATACAACAACCGATTTCATCGACTTGAGCCAAAATTTCATCCGCTTCCAAAGCGACGGTGTAGCCTGGAATCGACTCCAACTTGTCGAGAGTCCCACCGGTGAAGCCCAAGCCGCGTCCAGAAATCATCGGGACTTTGACTCCACACGCTGCTAACGCAGGTGCGAGAGGAATCGAGACTTTGTCGCCCACCCCTCCTGTACTGTGTTTGTCGACCACCAGATTAGCCCATGTTTTAGGCCATTTCAGGGTGGTTCCAGAGTGAAGCATCGCATGCGTTAGTTCGACAGTTTCGGCATCGGAGAGGCCGTTGTCGTAGATTTCTCGAAGGCCCGCTTCAACTTCAACATCGGAGAGTGAACCATCCGTGACACCGTCTACAAATTGTTGGATATCCAATTTCCTCGCCTCTTTTCATCTAACTATCGGCTCACTAAACTGGTCCGCCAATCCTACACCCTTCCTCGGTTGGGTCTATCGTTGACCCCTCAGGATTGTCCGCCTTTTCCGTAAAGTTCTTGCAACTGTTCCATCGTCCAACCGCTTGCTAATGAGTCTTGGACTTGCTTTGCAGTCCACCCTTCGAAGGCGAAGCCGTCGAGTTGAGCGGCGCCGTGCACACCATCGTCACGAGCCGTCTTGTCGTCGCGCATGTCTTTGATGAGAGGTTCTGTAACTGCGGGGCTGGCCGCGCCGGTAACACCGCCTAATTCAGCGGTATTGGGAATTTCGGGAGAAGCAAACGCAGCAGATTCTGAGGTGGAAGTCTCAGTGGTTTGGGTCGCGCCCGTACCAGCACCGGGGCCAGCATCGGCACCCGGACCAGCACCCGCGCCAGCATCGGCACCCGGACCAGCATCGGCGAAGGCCGCCTCTTGTGCCATCATTTCAGCGAGGTCAAGCGTTTCATCAAGGACAACTCCCGACGCACTCTCTCGGCCTGTTAGTAGAACAGCGCCCAGAGCAAACAAGAGCGCAAAGGCGGCTAGTCCCACAACTGTGAGAAGCACTTTCGCACCCGCCGAATCGAGCGGATTCTCGCGCTCTGGCAATTCGGGAGTAGGTTCAGTGTCATCACCGCCACCATCGGGCGTCTCACCGGTTCCCCCAGCGAGTGTAGCACCGCATTCCGTCTGTACACCGTCAGCAACACCATCGTTGTCAGCATCGGCATACAGGATTGCATCCGATTCAGGAATGCCCTTCAGTGTAGCAAACACAAGTTCCTGCAGGTCATTGATGCAATCACCATCGGTATCCGCTTTCAGAGGATGTCCTTGAACGCTCATCTCTCTCAAATTCTCAAGGCCATCTCCATCATTGTCGTGTGATTGCTCGGGTATCGAAGACCCGGGAACCACGGAGGAAGTCCGGTTGAGGCCGTTTTCCATTTCCCACTTGTCGGGCATGTTGTCGCCATCGGTGTCGGTGCTGTTGTCGACCCGATTCCAATCCTCTTCGAAGCTTGCGAGATACCATTCAGCGAGTTGGTTGTTGTGGACTACGATTCCCATTTCGCGGTTGCGCAGTATAGCATTTGAGTTCCAATTAATAGAGGAGATTAGAACGGATTCGCTGTCAACAATTACCCCTTTGTTGTGAAGTTTTACGATTCGGTCTGCCGGTGACATCAGAATTGCCGTCGCATCATAGCCGTCGGTTCGGTTCCACTGATTGTTGAACTGGTTGGCAGTATCTCGGATACCGTCGTCGGTCCAGGCATAATATCCGTTGATGAGTAACCTCACGGCCACACCTCTCTCAAGAGCCCGTTCTACCGCCGCCATGAGTGGGTTCTCGCCAAAGCCCCAATGCCAGTTTTGGGAGAATCCTTGTAGGGAGAGTTCGATGCTGACCTCAGCGCTGTCGAGAAGGTCGACAATTCCGTTGACGCAGTCATCGGGGCAGGTGAGTACCTGCCCTGTGAAATCGCCGGTGATTGTCGGAATTGGTGTCGAGGGTGCGACCGCATCGATTCCTGATGGGCCTGAGCTGGTCCAGCCGGTCGGGCGGCCTGTTGACGAGTCCGTGACGCTGTAGGCGTTCAGTTGGGGGTGACTTACATTTTCATCCCATAACATCCTGCTGAGGACTAGTTGGGCGACATCCGGAGAGTCGATGATGAGACCCCAGTCGCGGTTTGAGGGATAATCACCCGCTGGGAATGTGGACTCCTTCAGATTTCCTGAGCCAATCCATACGCTGTTATCGTCTCTAACTCCGACCTTGCTGTGGATGTATTGGTAGGCTGCCGGTGGTGCATTTTCTCCTTGTGGATTACCCATCCAATACACAGTTACACCGGCTGCGTAGAGTTCGTACGCCATTCCGCGAATCTTGTAGAGGTCGTCGCCGCCTTCAAGCGGGTCCTCTTCAAGAATAACAGTGACATCGACATCGGCGGTTGAAAGTTCGACCAATTTTGCTACGATGTCGTTTGACATCAGTTCGTAGACATGGATGTGCAACGAATCTTGGCTGCCATCGAGCCACTCTAGGAATTGGTATAGGCTGCCATCAGGCGATGCCATCGGAGTTAGCGACCCCGAAGTAGAGAATACTCCGGCATCACAGAACAGGCTCGCACCGAGTCGCAACCAGCGGTACTCCCAGTCGGCGCTGGTGTTCGTGTCAGGCATCGAATCACAGCCGTCGCCGCGCATGAAGATGAGTCCTTGGAAATTGGTAGGTGGAGTACCGATTGCTGGACCACTCCAGCCATCTAGGTCGGTGAGCCCGCCTGCATAGACCACAGCATCAGATACCGTTCCGTCAGGGGCGAGTAGTTGGAGCGATGAGCCGGAGTCGTAGAGCCACATACTGTTGTCCAAAACTGCCGCCATATCAACTGCGTCAATCCCGCCATCCCAAGACAAGTTCTCGGGCGCTTGACTAATCACAACACTCTCGCCCGGGTCGAGTAAAAGCGCGTTGAAAGTCGCTGAGAAAACTGTCCCATCGACTTTAGTTCGGTCCAATTTCCAACCGGCCAAGTTGACAATCGAATCACCCATATTCGTGATTTCGATGAACTCATTATCCCGGTTGTGCACTTGGCCCGGCATAATTCGAGTGAAAATCACCGGGTCGGTCGGGTCCCAAGGTACCGGTACCGGGTTCTCCTCACCCGGAGTTGGCCACATCGTTTTCCACCAATCTTCGTTCCATGCGCCTGCATCACCTTCCATACTCTTGCAGTTCTCAGAGGTTGACCAGCGAACCTCTTGTCGAACATTTTGGTTCGGGTCGCGTAGGTCAACCAACTCATCGAAATTGGAGAGGAAGCCATTGTTTTCCGGCTTGACCACCACATAGGCGCCAGGCGCAAGAGTCCCCCAGTCATCTCGGTCATCGGGGGAGCCATCGGTGAAGTGGATGAGGTAGGAGTCGCGCAGGACGAGGGTGTCGCCGTTGTCGTTTACCACCAGCCAGCGGGAGAGGTTAATCGCTTCAGTTCCGGCATTTTTCAGTTCCAGCCAGTCGCCGTCAAGTACGAGACTTCCAGCAGTGCATTGTGCCATCACTTCGCTGATTTCGATATCCAAACCACCGGTATACGGGTTGTCAAACTCGGGATTCGGGCTTCCCGGGGTGGGCCATGGAGAAGGCACCCAGTCATCGGCTGAGCCAGTTCCTGCTACGAGAGTTCCGTTCGACGGAGTGAGTGAGTAGATGATTTGTTGGACGGTGTTGCCGTCATCGTCGAGTAGCGAGATTACATCGCCGCTGTTTTGGAGATTCATCGAGTGGCCGTTGCGCCAAACGGCGAGATGTTCCCCGGCCGCGAGTTCCCAATCTGATGGGACCGCTTCGTCTAATCCCGGTATGCTCTGGGCACCAAGAGCGAGCTTGACGCCGCGGCCATCCTGTAATTTCCAACCTTGGAAGGAGGCGGTATCATTGCCGACATTGACGATTTCAATCCATTCGCCCTCCGGGTAGGTGTTTGTATCTGAGCCGGAGGGATTAGCCATGATTTCAGAGATTCTGAAATCTGCGGTTTCATCAACAGAGCCGGAGAGTTGGTTCGGGTTGGCAGCGGCTGGAGTCGCCCAGCCCGAAATTATCTGAGGTTGCGCTGGAAGGTCGATATCTGAAGAGATGATTGTCCGATTGGTTCCGGGGTCAGCCCCCCATTCGATTGAATCGAAAATCACTCCGCTCGCATCAAGAATTGAGAGACGGTCACCATTTACCACCATTTCAGCGGTGGTCGGTGGAACGGCTAGAACGACATACGAACCTGAATCGACAATAGTTCCTGTACCGCTGTCACGGTCGGCAAAGCCGACATCTGCTGCAATTTGTTGGCCAGTTCCAGTCACAAGTTTCCAGCCGGCTACATCGACGCCGGGGTCGCTTCCACGGTGAGATAGTTCAATCCATTCACCATTAGGATATGAGGCCCAACTGTTTGTTGCATTAACCATCACTTCATTGATTCTCACAGGGCTACTGCCGTTTGCGTTGCGTGCGTTGGTGGCACCGGGAGTGGGGAATAGGGAGGTGAGCCAATTTCCGTTTCCGAAGCTTGGAGAGACATAGGAGTGACCCATTTTCGTTGGTCCGCTGTAGTTGGCCCCAGAAACATATTCTCCAGCCGGATTGAGGAGGAAGACAGAGTCACCGTTAGCATTGTTGAATACACCGTATTCGGTTAATCCGTTGACTGCGACGACTCGACGCTGGCCCGCTTCAATCATGGTTGAACTTGCGTGGTCTACGAGATGTGACCCGTTTAGTGATAGTGAATTTCCTGTTGCATCCAAAATTTTCCAACCGGTCAAGTTGATAGAACTGGTTCCAGTGTTTTCGATTTCAGCCCATTCGCCGCCCGGATAGGTGGAGTTGTCATCGGTCGGCCAAGAGTCTGGCAGAACTTCGCTGATGCGCAGGTCGCTGACACTCCATGTCGGTCCAACGCCGCCACCAGTGTTCGCTTGGCCCGGAGTTATACTCCCTACCTCGACCCAATCTGCCGTGCTGGATGAACCAGCGATGAGGGATTTGGCCTGTGTCGCATAGGTGGACCATGTCGCTTCGTGTTGCTGTGAACCTGTTGAATCGTAGAGTTTGACCAACCCTTGGGTGTTGGTTAGGCAGAGGCCGCAAGATGCACCAACGCCATTTCGGGCGACGACCATGTAGTCGCCAGCGGCGAGGTCAGCGTTCTGGGGGTTTTGCGGCCAGACGATGTGAGTGGTCGTGAAGTCGACTTGGCGACTGCTAGAATCGTAGTGGTCTCTCACATACCAGCCCGAGAGGTCGACAGTGGTTCCGCCGCTGTTGTAAATCTCGACCCATTCGCCGGTAGTCCAGTCAGAAGGGCCGACTGCGTCGCTTTCAGTGCCTACTGCATTCACAAAAATTTCCGAGATGCAGATTACGCCTCCACACGCCACAGAGCGGCCAGAGGCAGCGCTCGGGTTTTCTGGCGGCTCGAGCATTGCCAAGTGTGGCGAGAGCAGCATTGTTAGCAGTACGAGCAGGGTTGTCAGTTGGATTCGGCGCATCTCATTCACTCCAATTCAGCGAGGTCGTAGACCTCGCACGCGAGGCTCAAGCAATTATGCTCTTTGCCGAGCAGTTCAACCGAAATCGACTTGATTTCAACAGTTCTTTTACTCGACTCCAGTGAGTAGGCGAGGTCGCAGAAGTGCTTTTCAAACATCTGAAAATAGTTCAAGTGAAGCCGAAGGAGTCGACTTTCGAAGCGAATGTGTAAATCATTATCGGAACCAAGATAATACCCATTCCATGAGATCGTCT
>CAUZUN010000001.1:0-16128 GCA_963583115.1 Candidatus Thalassarchaeaceae archaeon | reverse complement strand
GCATGCCGAAGCGATGGCCCTCGCCCGACAGGTACTGTTGGCCGGCGGCAAGCGCTGGCGTCCAATTCTCATCCTGCTCACTCATCAGTTGGCGGGGGGCAGCAACCAAGGTGATGGCGATGTCATGCCATTGGCACTCGCCTTTGAGATGATACACACCGCCACTCTAGTTCACGACGACATCAATGATGGAGCGAAGTTCCGTCGAAATGTGGCGACACTTCACGAGAGTTACGACTCAGCCCAAGCCATAATCGCCGGCGATTACCTGTTCGTCGAAGGATTCGGGTTGGGTGGTCGCTATGATGAGCAAATCGTTCGACTGATGGCAAATTGCTGTGCGAGAATTGCATCTGCAGAACTGATGCAACTTCGACATGTAGGAAATCTGGCAACCACTCCCGAAGATTACTACCAAATCATTTCTGGAAAAACTGCTGGTCCTTTCGAGTCTGGCTGCGAAGCAGCCGCCTTAGTAGCGGGTGCCAGCGAACAGACTGCAGCCATCCTCGGAATTTTTGGATTAGAACTCGGTCTAGCCTTCCAAATTGTTGACGACCTGCTAGACCTCGAAGGGGACCAGCGCATGGGTAAGCCGCGCGGCACAGATGTAGTCGAAGGAAAGATGACACTACCGCTGATACATTCGCTGACGATGTCGCACGGTGACTCTCGTAGTCGACTCTCAGAAATCATTGACAATTTTGATGAGAGCATGTGGGATGAACTGACCAACCTGCTCAATGCGACCGGCAGCCTCGACTACGCCCGCACGCTGGTCGACAACCATCTAGCCCGCGCTCTTGACGCTCTACTCCAATTCCCTCAGTCCGACGCCCGAGATGCGCTCGAATGGCTGACCTGCCAGGTGATGGATAGGCATGAGTGAGGAGGTGGAAGATTGAGCGCTTCATCCAACGAGCCCGAACACCGCCAAGTGCTGGTAGTCGGAGCGGGTCCGGGTGGCTCTGCCGCTGCTATGAGACTCGCCGAAGAGGGGCTCGATGTTCTTGTCATCGAGAAGCGACAAATTGTCGGAAACCCAGCGCAATGTGGCGAATGCGTGCCAGCATGGGGCGAGATGAGCGACGCCTTCCCAGTCATCAAGGAAGACCCTTGGCTAGAGGATTATTGGAAATTTCCACCTCACGTGATGGGGCAATATCTCGAATGGATGAGACTCTTCACTCCCTCGATGAAAGAATACGGCTTCGAACTCGATTGCTATGGCGCTCATCGCCTCCAATTCGATGGCCATCTTGGCGATCGCGCCCAGAGAGCCGGCGCAGAAATCCGCACTGGCACAGAACTCAGAAAAATCCAGAAGCAACCAAAATTGAATCGAGAGGTCTACCGAACCAACAACGGTACCTACACGGCAGACTATGTCATCGACGCTTCAGGTGCGTTAGCCCATGTTTCCCGCCTGCGTGGGCAGGGTGAAAGACCGGGGGTGCAACTTCCGACCATCTATTGTCAGGTTAGCGGGCATCAGACAGACTCGTTTGACATTTTCATGGGAAAGGTGGCACCAGGCGGCTACGCGTGGATAATTCCCAAGGGTGAAATCGCAAATGTCGGCATCGGAATCCGGCACAAATACATCGACAGACCGCTAAAACAGTGGCTGGACGCTTTCTGCGAAGGGCTCGGAGTCACAATTCATTCCTATGGCGGCGGCTGGATACCACTCGGTGGAAAAGTGAAATCGGCAGTCAACGACAATGTTCTGGGTGTCGGGGATGCGGCCGGGCTGGTCATGCCCTCCAATGGCGGGGGTATCGGTCAAGCGATAATTTCGGGGAAAATGGCTGGTGACGCCATCATCTCCAACCTCAATTCTGGGTCTTCCCTCGCTGGGTACGACAAGGCGCTAAATGTGACGATGGCAAAGCCGCTGCAAATTAGCACACGGTCAAAAAATATGTTTTGGGCGTTCTGTAGGAACGATTTCATGACCGAGGCAGCGATGAGAATTCTTGGGACGAATGGATTGCGGCGGGCTGTTGATTGTCGGCGGCCGTTAGTGATAATTTGAGTCTTAGTTTTCATCGGGATTTCAATCGTGGTTGTATCGTTGGCTTTCACAATGTCAGGATTGCGGAATCGTTGTTAATTTGAGATATATCACTCATATAGTGTCGTGATTCATTTACTTTTGATTCGAAAGAATCGGTGATGATTAATGATGTATGAAAGCGCTGAAATGAGTAAAATAATTGGATGGAGGCCGAGCCCGAATGCACCTATTTGGGAGGCGGATGGAATCGATGAGCCACAGGGGCCGTTTTTCAGAGATTTGAACATTCGACATCAGGTCCAAAGTGGCCCAACTTGCGTTTTGAATACACTTTCACAATTAGCGCGTGCGAGTGGATTCGATGTTGGCCCGGAGCATTTTATGGGGAATGTGAACACTCAATCTCCGCACAGTTGGTCAAAGGCGTTGGAGCCATTCGGAATGCAACTCGCTTACTGTAACACAGACCTTCGAAGGTTGGAGTATTACATCGATGAACTGGTTGAATTGGATGACCTGTTTCTCGTCAGTTTCTATTCAGCAGATCCCCCTTACGACCCCGACTCGACTGGAAAACTGGTGGTGTCGCACATAGTGACTCTACATCGGGATGAAATTATCGACACTGCGAAGAGCGGGTCCTTTGGGATTTGTGAAGCGACTGAATATCCAAGGCTCGACCAACCGACGAAGAGAATCTTCAGAGTGGTCCCAGCGGGTCATCCAAGGGCTGTTTGAGACTAAGGTTTGACGGCAATAAATCGAGAGGCCATGCCGGGGAACAGTAGCCTGCCGCGAACCTGCTCAAAGCCAATATCTCTCAACATCCGCTTGTATTGGCGGGTAGTTCCGAAGTGAACATAGGTCTTGGTCAGCCATTTCCATGGGTGCTCGTCCTGTTTACACACAACGCGGGCGTAGGTTCCCACCCAAACCCGCATCCAAAGGTAGCCAATCCAGCCGTGTAGGAAGTTCGATTTGCCAGCGTCGCAAATCAGTAGTTGGCCACCTGGTTTCAAAACTCGGAGAATTTCCTCCAACCCCTTTCGCTTGTCATGGAAATCGCGGAATGAGAAAAGGCAGCATACCACATCGAATTCGTCATCGGGTAGGGGAATCTCCTCCGCCGTCCCCTCCACAAACTTGGCTGGCGACTCTCCTCGGGCCTCACGCGCGGTCGCCACGCGGGCGCGCGCGACTTCAAGCATGGCAGGAATTGGGTCGAGACAGGTGACTTCACAGCCCTCGATTTTCTCAGCGAAAGTTCCCGGGCCGCAGCCGATTTCAAGTACTGAACTACCAGGATGAATTAGACTCCGAATTCCCTTGCGCCATCGTTGGTCTTGGCCGAGAGTGGCGAAGCGATTTATTCGGTCGTAGACGGGGATAGTCGCCTCTAGATTGCGCTGCAATTCGGACCAATCCTCGGTACCTATGCGCTCGCTGTCCATCACCCTCTCCAACCAACGCTCATATCGGCCCTCGTTTGAACGCGTCGGAGGGGCAGTGCGGCCCGATTGGTTACTCTCATAAACCGCTCCCAAGTCGGCCGTTCACCCTTAGGGTGAAGACCATGGCTCGTGATAATGTACTCAAGTCGATAAAGTCAGCCGAAGAGAAGGCTGCAGCAAAGCTCGAAAAGGCGCGCTCTGATGCGTCTGGAATCGTTACCAAAGCGCGCGCCGATGCATCTGATGCATTGGCAAATGGTAAGCGGGAAGCAGACGCTGCCGCACTAGCACTTCTTGAGTCGGCTCGGAACGAGGCAGAACAGGAAGCAGATGGTGTGCGAGCAGAGGGTGAGAAGGCCTTGAAGTCGATTCGAAAGCAGGGTGAGAAGAACCGCTCCGCAGCAGTTGATGTCGTGCTCAGTTCATTCAGTGCAGAGTGATCCAAAATTGAGTCCAAAGGAGGAGCGTTAGATGAGTCAGTTCACAACCCAAGGAATGTCACGGCTGACCGCTGCTGGCATGCTAGGTGATGTCGACGAAGCCATCCAGATTCTCGCTGACCTAAATGCAGTCCATGTTGTGGATTACTCCGGTGACGAAGAGGGGTTGAATCTTGGAAAGCCGAACCCGGTCTCCGAAAAGATTGGCCGTGACCTCAACCGCTACCGCAGTGTGATTTCCCAAATCGCAACAGATGATGTCAAGGTGCCACTCGAAGCAACTCCAATTCGGCACAAGATGAGGGCTGATTTACCGACTCTAGTCGATGAGATGCTCGGCGCTGGCGACCGAATCGATGCAATCGAAAGCGAAGAGTCAGCAATCGCTGAGGAATCGGCTGCTCTAAAGATTCTCGAACCACTTGGAATCGACCTTGACCTTCTCTCAGGATATGAGAGTGTTACAGCATTTGTCGGCTCGATGAAAGATACATCGGCTGCAAAATATGCTACCGCAGGCGGCCTTGTCATTAGAGGCGGCGAAAAGAGTTCCATTGTCGCAGCATTCTGCCGCAATGAACAGGCAAGCGCAGTTCAGTCAGCACTTGACGAAGCGGGATTCGTCTCAGAAACGGTTCCAGCAGGAAGTGGGAACATTACCGGCAGACTGACAGAACTCTCCGAGCGAGCAAGTTCACTTTCCGATGAAAAGCATCAACTCCAAACTCTACTCGAAGATTGGGGGGACAACAACGGGGCCACCCTACAAGGTGGAGTGGAACTGCTTGAGCGGGACATGTCAATGGCACTCTGCCCAGTAAGAGTAGCGACCAGCGACCACGCCTTCGTCATCGATGGCTGGGTTGAGACAGCCCGCTCAGATGAGGTCAAGTCTGCACTTTCAAACACCTGCCTCTATGTTGACACAGAGAAATTCAAAATCACCCCCGGTGGCGGTGGCCACGGCCACCACGGCCCCGAATTGGAGATGCCGCCAATCAAATTCGCCGACCGCCACAAGAGCAAGCCGATGGAACTCATCACCGATTTGATGGGTCGCCCTTCCTACGGCAAGGTCGACCCAACCATCTTCATGTTCATCACCTATCCACTCTTTTTCGGATTGATGCTGGGCGACATGGCCTATGGATTCGTTACCATGGGGGTAGGATACGCCCTATACAGAGCGAAGGGACACGACGAGACAATGTTGCTCGCAGCGAAGTTCCTCGCTTACATTGGCGGAGCAACAGTCATCTTCGGTTACATCTATGGCGAATTCGCTGGATTTGAGATTTTACCTCACGGTCATTGTGACATCGAGGCGATTGTCAACGCTCACGCCTGCGAAGTAGCAGGAGGGCATTGGGGATGGGCAGAATCCACAGCACCGGCTTGGGCTACTTGGCCTACCATTTTCTACCCTAACGGCGGCGGCTACCACTGGTCCACTGCAGAACTGGGTTGGTTCGCATTCGCGGGCATCGAACACGGCCTCCCATTCGGTATGGAGATGGCTTATCCATTCCACAGAGTCACCATGGCTGGCGACGGCGGCAACCTCGAGGACCTCATCCTGCTCACCATTTACATGGGTGTTTTCCACACCCTTCTCGGACTCGGAATTGGCTTCCGTGACACCTGGAAATACGGCGACTCACACGGCAATGTCGGGCCTGTAGTCGCTTTCTTCGACAAGGGCTGCTGGATTGCGATTTTGGTCGGCGGCTTCTTCTTCGCATACGCATTCTTGGGCCTCAAAGGGGACCACGGCGCTGGATACTCTGACTTCCTCTCATCAATGCAGGTGATTGGCGCAGCAATCGCGGCGGTCGGAGTTTTGATGCTGATTTATGCCTCCTACAAATATCACGGAATGCCGCCAGCAATCGCTGCAATGCTAGGCCCGATTGAAGGCATTGGAATGATGTCGACGGTTGTCTCATATGTGCGACTTTTCGCAGTGGGAATCGTCGGAGTCAAGATTGCAGAGACTGGCAACCACATGTTGTACGGCTACATCGACGGTGACCATGGCGTTGGATTGGTCGGACTAATCGCAGACCTCGACCACGCAAATATCAGCGGATTCATTCTTGCAGCAATTCTGCTTCCTGTAATTCTTCCATTCGCCTTGAAACTGATGAAAATTTCAATTTCAAACGCCCCACTCGGGCTCGACTCCTTCGGCCGCCAATTCTTACTCGGCTTCCTAATTTCGGGAGGATTGGGCTTTGCATTCGGTGTTGGAAGCAGTATTTTCATGCTCCTCTCACTCTTCTTCGGATGGTTAGTCGTGCAAGGGTTTGCATGGCTACTGGGCGTTGTCAGTCCGAACATCCACGCCGCTCGACTACACCTAGTCGAGTGGATGAAACAATTCTACGAGGTCGCGGGCGAGAAGTTTGCGCCATTCGGATTTTCGGCTCGTTCCGTGGAGGTCGAGTAATCAGTTATCAGATTCCTATGCATAGCATGGAAAAAAAATGGAGGAAAAAAAACATGAAGATGTTGAAAAAGATTGCATTGCGCGCATCGCTCGTATTGAGCGGTGCAGCCCTATTCATGGGCGTCGCAAGTGCACAAGATGGAGATGCGAGCGGACAGAACTTTGACGCGGCTAAGCTAGGTGCAGGAATCGCACTGGCTGGCTGTGGAATTGGAACCGGCCTTGGGCAGGGGCAAATTGGAGCAGCAGCGGTCGGCATGATCGCAGAAGACAGCTCGAAATTCGGAACCGGCCTATTGTTTACAGTACTACCAGAGACGGTTGTATTGTTCGGATTCCTAGCGATGTTCCTACTGTGAGCAGAACTACGAATGGAGAATTGGAGGAGGATGAACTGACATGACGCTAGAAGCGTTGGCCAGCGAGATCGCCACTGCGGCGAAGAAGGAGGCGAAGGGTATCACCGACGCAGCCAAGGCAGAGGCCAAGGGAATCCTCGACGAAGCGAAGGCTGAGGCAAAGACACTCGGTGAAGGGATTGTATCCCGAGCCGAGCGTGAATGTGCTCAGATTGAGACCGAGACTGTTGCATCCGCGCGACAGGCGAACCAGAAGGTGCAACTCATCGCAAGGCGCGAAGAGTTGGATACCACTTGGGGAACTGTCCGCGAGCAGGTTGGATCGGCCGGTCTGAAAGGCCGAGCAGCGCTACTCAAAGCACTGCTCGCTCAAGCCAAAGGGGAAGCGGATGAAGGCATGGTCCTGCATCCGGTCGGAATCGACCGGGGCGCATTGGACAAGGCAGCATCGGGCTTCGAGGTCGGCGACGACATCGATGGTCTGGGCGGCTTCGTGCTAGAATCGTCGGACGGCTCAGTCGTCCTCGATTACCGCTTTGATGGCAGGTTGGATGAGTCATGGAATTCGACTCTCGCCGATGTGACATCAGAACTGTTTGGTAACGCTTGAGTTTGAAGGGAAGGATAGTCATGGCAACAATATCTCGTGGAAAGTCGAATTGGGCAAACGCCTCTGCGCGTGCGAAAGCGCGCAAGGCCGGCCTTATCGACGCCACACGCATGAAGCAATTGCTTCAGCAGGGACCTGATGCCTTGGCTGCCAGCATTTCAGAGATGGGTTACAGGCCAGATATGGACCTGTATGCAACCCGACTCAGCGGTGCGGACCTAGTCGAGGCGGCTCTGAACCACAATATGGACCGAGATTTGAATCAAGTCTTGAGATTCTGCCAAGGAAGCCTGAAGGATTTGGTTTCCATTTATGTTGAGCGCTACGCCTACAACAAGGCGAAGACCGCTCTACGCGCAGTTCGCAGTGGAGTCTCTGACGAATTCGTTGCGAGTCAAGTATTGCCCGAGGAGAACGACGCTAACAGCCAATGGCTGGAGGTAGTCCGAAACTCGAACAACCTGCCGGATGCTATTGCAGCATTGGACGGCACCAAGTTTGGCAAGACACTCGCATCGGTCGAAAACAGCGATGACCTGATGTCCCTTGAGGACGCACTGGACAGACAATACTACCATGACGCCACTGAGAAGTTACGAGCGGGAGGCAGCAACCACCCACAACTTCTCCGCTACTTGAGGAAGGAGATAGACTACCGAAATGTGTCTAACCTCTTCCGCGCTCTAAGACAGGGCCTACCTGCGGAGGAGCGAATCGAAATGATGCTCAAAGGCGGCCACGCACTAAATTCCACCAATCTGCGGCAAGCCGCAGAGGCGGATAGCGAAGAGGCACTAATCGAGATATTGAGGCGTGCCCCGAACTTTGATGACAGCGGATTTGACGATGCACTGATTGCATCGAAGGAGAGCGGCACGCTTGACCCAATCGTCAACTTGCTCGCTGAACAGCGATTGGCGGGGCTCAGCAAAATGGCCTCGCTCAGTCCACTGTCAGCATTCCCAATCATCAGCTACGTCGAGCGCAAAGCGTGCGAAGTAGCAAACTTGCGTATGATTGTACGCGGGAAGGCAGCGGGCCTTTCCAATGATGTAATCGAAGCGCACTTGAGAATCTGAGGTGAAAATATGGAGATAGCAGTAATTGGCACCCCCGAATTCAGCCTCGGATTCCAACTCGCGGGTATTACCCGCATAATGAACCCGCTAAACGAGGAGGAGATGCAGAAAAATTTGCGCCAACTCCTCACAGATGAGGAGGTCGGAATTGTCGTCATCGACGCAGCCGACCTCACAAAGATGCCCGACAGGCTTCGCATCCAGCTGTCGGATAGCATCTCGCCGACGTTCCTTGGCATCGGCACCGAGCAGGATAACACCCTGCGCGAGCAAATCAAGAGCGCCATTGGCGTCGACCTCTGGAAGTGAAACTCACCAAATTAAGAAATGGAAGTGAAAAAATGAGTGAAGATGGACAGATATACAGGATTTCAGGTCCTGTAGTAACAGCTACTGGAATGACCGCGAGAATGTACGATGTTGTGCGTGTAGGTGACGAAGGCCTGATGGGCGAAGTTATCGAATTGCACGGCGACAAAGCAGTCATCCAAGTGTACGAAGACACCTCTGGAGTCCGCCCGGGAGAACCTGTGACCAACACAGGGCTCACCCTTGCGGTTCAGTTGGGACCGGGTCTGCTTACGCAGATTTACGATGGTATCCAGCGCCCACTCCCAGTTTTGGTGGAGACGATGGGCACTTTCATCACCCGTGGTGTCGATGCTGATGGCCTTGACCAAGAGCGGAAGTGGAAGTTTGAGGCGACAGCCAAGAAGGGAGATTCCGTTGTCGGTGGCCAAGTTATCGGGACCGTACAGGAGACCCCAACCATCGCTCACAAAATTATGATTCCACCCGGCAAGAGTGGCACAATCAAGAGCATAAAAGCAGGCGAATTTACAGTCACAGAAACCGTCTGCACGCTCGACGACGGCACTGACATCCAAATGATGCAGCGCTGGCCAGTCCGTTCACCTCGGCCGTTCAATCAGAAGTACGCACCGGATACCCCAATGGTTACCGGAATGCGAATTCTCGACTTCCTGTTCCCCCTCGCAAAGGGTGGTACCGCAGGAATCCCTGGTCCGTTCGGTTCAGGAAAGACAGTGACTCAGCAGTCGTTGGCAAAGTACTCCGACGCTCAGATTGTCGTATACATCGGCTGTGGAGAGCGAGGAAATGAGATGACTGAGGTTCTCGACGAGTTCCCACATCTAATCGACCCGAACACCGGCCAACCTCTGATGGACAGAACTGTGATGATTGCAAACACCTCAAACATGCCAGTGGCTGCCCGAGAGGCTTCCGTGTACACCGGCATCACCATCGCCGAATACTTCCGAGACATGGGCTACGATGTGGCTTTGATGGCAGACTCTACCAGCCGTTGGGCAGAAGCGATGCGTGAGATTTCCTCACGACTTGAAGAGATGCCCGGTGAGGAGGGTTACCCCGCTTACCTATCGAGCCGACTCGCTGAGTTTTACGAGCGAGCCGGCCGTGTCGAGACGCTGAATGGCGAAGATGGTTCCATCAGCGTCATCGGTGCAGTGTCGCCACCCGGTGGTGACATTTCCGAGCCTGTCAGCCAAGGAACTCTTCGAATTGTGAAGGTTTTCTGGGGTCTTGACGCGCCTCTCGCGAGGCAGCGTCACTTTCCTGCAATCAATTGGTTGAACTCTTATTCGTTGTACCCGCAGTCACTCGACCAGTGGTTCCGCGACAATATCGCCGGAGATTTCCCAGAAGTGAGAACTGAAATCAGCAGTCTGCTTCAGGTTGAGGCGGAGTTGCAAGAAATTGTTCAGTTAGTCGGTTCAGACGCACTTCCAGTCGACCAACAGTTGACTTTGGAGGTCGCTCGAATGATTCGTGAGTACTTCCTACAGCAGAACGCTTTCCACGAAGTTGACGCATTCACCGACATTCAGCAACAGTACGAGATGGCAAGAGCCATCTTGACCTTCCAAGACTCAGCCAAGAAGGCGATTGCCGCTGGCGGCACTCTTGAGGATGTTGTCAATGTACCAGCAAGAAGCGACCTCATGCGAGGTCGCTTCGAGGATAATTACCTCGACCGCCTCGGCGGCTTGGTGGAAGAGATGAACAAGCAGATTGCCGCTGCGGCGGAGGAAAACTGAGGAGGGATTTGAATGGCAGGAAAAGAATACCGAACAATCACCGATGTGAAGGGACCACTAGTGTTCCTCAACAAGACTGAACCGGTCGCCTTCGGCGAAATCGTACAACTACGATTGACCGATGGCACGACCAAGAATGGACAGGTGCTCGACACCAGCGATGACATGGTCGTCGTGCAAGTTTTCGAAGGCACTGCTGGTGTCGACCGAGGCACTGGAGTCAAGTTCCTTGGAGATGTTTTCAAGTTGCCAGTAAGCAAGGATTTGATCGGCCGAATTCTTGATGGAGCAGGCCGACCGCGAGACGGTGGCCCAGAAATCGTCGCCGACCACGACGCCGACATCATCGGTGCTGCAATCAACCCATTCGCTCGCCAGAGCCCACACGATTTCATCCAGACTGGAATCAGCGCAATCGACTGCTGCACAACACTAGTCCGTGGCCAGAAGTTGCCCATTTTCAGTGGCAGTGGTCTACCACACAACGACATCGCACTACAGATTGCCCGACAGGCAAAATTGACGGACAGCGACGAAGAATTCATCGTCGTATTCTGTGCGATGGGAATCACAGCAGAAGAGTACAATTTCTTCAGAAGTGACTTGGAGAGAACCGGAGCGCTCGAGAGAGCGGTTCTGTTTGTCAACCTAGCAGACGACCCCGCAGTCGAGCGTTTGATTACACCAAGACTCGCCTTGACAGCAGCAGAATATCTCGCTTTCGAGCATGATTACCATGTGCTGGTCATCTATACTGATGTCACAAACTACTGCGACGCACTGCGCCAAATTGGGGCTGCCCGAGAAGAGGTTCCCGGACGCCGTGGTTACCCGGGTTACATGTACACTGACTTGGCTATGCTGTACGAGCGCGCTGGGCTGGTGAAGGGGAGGAAGGGGTCGATTACCCAATTCCCGATTTTGACAATGCCCGGTGACGATATCACCCACCCGATTCCTGACCTTTCAGGCTATATTACTGAGGGCCAAATTGTGATTTCACGAGAGTTGCACGGAAGTGGTATCTATCCGCCAATCAATGTGCTTCCCTCCCTGTCTCGCCTAATGGGCGGTACAATCGGTGAGAAGACAACCCGCGAGGACCACAAATGCATCTCTGACCAGATGTACGCTGCGTACGCGCAGGGCCGTGAACTTCGTGGACTGGTTGCGATTGTTGGTGAGGATGCACTGAACGAGCGTGACAGGCAACTGCTTGAATTCTCTGGAGTCTTTGAGGACAAGTTCCTGCGTCAGAGCCGAGATGAGGACCGAAGCATCGAAGAGACGCTCGACCTCTGCTGGAATCTTTTGTCGGAAATCGACACGAAGTATCTAGTTCGACTCGACCAACAGTACATCGACAAGTATCACCCGACTGAAAAGAAAGAGTGAAATTGGAACTCGATGAAAACCTCGCACGGAGTCACAAAGTCACGGAGAATAAAAGGGGTGAAATGAATGGCACTGGACATCAAGCCGACGCGCAGCGAATTGATTAATCTCAAGCGCCGAATCACGCAGACTGAAAACGGATACAATCTGTTGAAGTTGAAGCGTGACGGACTTTTCTACGAGTTCAGAACCCTTCTATCCGAGATGATTGCAGCGAAGCAAGCGTTGGTCCAAACCTATGTCGAAGCGAAGCAGGCAATCAGTCTAGCAAGTTCGGTTGAAGGCGGTTTAGCTGTGAAAAGCGCAGCGATTGCAGTCGCCAAAAGGCCCGAAGTCGTAGTCAGCCGTCACAACATCATGGGTGTAGTCGTGCCAAAGGTTGTGGGAACTCACCTTTCACAGTCGTTCAAAGAGCGTGGTCTGGGCCTAATTGGTGGCTCACCTTATCTCGATGAGGCAGCAGATTCCTACGGGACTCTCATCGAGAGCATCGTGAAGGCTGCTGAGATGGAATCTACGCTCAAGCGGCTACTCGTTGAAATTGAAGCGACCAAGCGCAGAGTAAATGCGCTTGAATTCAAGGTGATTCCAGAGATGAAGGAAGCCCAGGTTTTCATTCAACTAAGACTTGAAGAGATGGAGCGGGAAGAGACCTTCCGCCTCAAGAGATTCAAGAACAAATGAGCAGTGCTCATGTTGTTTGAAGCGCTTCTTCGATAACTCCAGCGGCGAGTACCTGTGATTCGATTTTAATTTGAGTACGGCTCGTGTTTTTCATTGGATTCGGACAAGCCTGTTTGATGCGGCGCCACTCAAGCGGTTCAAGAACAAGGGCTGCATGGGAGGACCCGGAGGGTCCTCGTGTCGACAGCAAAATCTGACGATTCTGCCGACGAATCTGGCGTTTCCGAATCGGAATCTGACTTGCAACCACTCCGTTTACAGAGGAATTCCTGGGGCCAGCGGGAACTCATTGAGCACATCGTCGACGGCTATTTCGTCCGTCACGGCGAGGCGGGGGGAAGTCTGTACGCATGGATGGTCAGTCCACGAGAAGGCGATGTCCACTCGGTTGTCCAAGACCTCGACCTACATCTTCGAAAACTTGGTTGGCAGGCGAGTATCCGGGAGGGCGAACCCTACCATTTGGGCGTCATCCCACTGCTTGGAGAGCACCCCGATTTCGGCCGAGAAGCGCAACTCGGATTGTGGGCCCTGGCATTTCTTTTCAGTTGGGTTTTGGGTGCCTCTTGGGTCAGTTACCAAAATGAGGATTTATCTTGGACTGACTGGGCTGTATTGAAGAGCGCCGTAGCATATTTTGCAGTTCCATTCTGCGCCGTTTTATTCGTTGCCTCGACGCTGCGCCGCCACCTTTTGATGCGTGCTGGTTTGGATGTTGGGCATGTTGTTCCCGGGGTGGTTCCGATTCTCGTTTATGGCGGGAGCGGAGTTGTGTGGCCGTTCGGAATATTTGCCATCTTTAATCAGCGCCATATGGGTGAATTGCCGTGGCCCGACCGGAGGACTCTTGCACTATCTTCTCTAGTGATTCCAATTACTTTGATGGCGTTTGGTCTAGCATTGACGCTCGTTGGACTCCGGCTTACTACACTAATCGCACCTTCGTTTGAGGAGGCACCGCTCATCATTCAATTGAATCCGATTACACAGTTTCTAGCTACTCAAATGATGCCGCCTGAAGAGATGGTTTTGCGCTCCGCATGGCTCCACCCACTCGCCCTCGCAGGTCAATCGCTGATGGTCTTTGGCTGGGTCCTCCTCATTCCGGTTCCGGGCCTTCCCGGCCATCGATTACTGACCGCGATTGTCGGCCCGATTGGAATGATGCAGACTGCTGTTGAGTTGTCTCAATTTGCAGTGATGTTACTCTGTGCAATCGCAGTTCTTCTCACAACCGGGTATCCGCCATGGCTTGTTATCTTCGCCTTAGGTGCATGGCGGCTATTCTTCGTCGATTCTGCAAGTACCCTTCCGCTACTCGTCGATGAGGCCAAACCGTTCGAATCTGCCAGCCGAGCGCGCTTTCTCGCAGCCGGCATAATCGCCCTACTGCTCGCCTTTCCCGGGATGGCTGCCGTCTACGATTACGAGTCGTGGGAAGAGGGGTTGGAACTCGACTGGCAGGAGAGTGAATCGCTTGCAATCGGAGAAGATTGGCAACTTGAATTAAAATTGTCATTGGTTGGCATCGATGCTCGAGATGTGTCGATGAGAGCGTGGCTTGAACCCCCTCGTCCGAGTTGGAACTTCTCACTCGATTGTGAGGAAGAATTCCTACTTTTACCGGCAAAATGTAGCGTCGGCTCCATCGACCCACTGAGCGATGAGGCGTTATTTTTCCACGCTACTCTAGACAATGATTCAGCCGTCGTGCCGACCGATTTGGTCATTCTAGTCGATGATGGCCGAGAGGTGAAATCGAGAGTTATCCGACTCTCGCCAGAATCTAATGCGGTTCCAGTCTCACCGCACTGGGAACTTCAGCCGGAATTTGGTGGGCAACTCGCCTGTGTGAATCTAACTTTCAGCGAAGACCAGATGGCTGCCAATTTGACTACAAGTGCACTAACATGGTCGGTTCAATCTCCAATCGATGGTGCAATTGAAGCGGGCGCTGCTGAAATCGAAGTCTGCCTTTCAGCACCGACCGCGGGTAAAATGACCTTGCAGCGTGACGATTGGGGCGCTCTCTTGCCGCTCACGCTGACTGATGATGATGGCGGCACCACAACTTTCCCACTGAGAATCGCTGGCCCTCTAAATCTACTCGCGATGCCGGAAGAAGGATGGCTGCTGGCCGGAAAAATTGAGCAGACACCCGACTGGTTGGGCGTGGGAAGTCACGTGGCTTGGGGGGATTCCCCATTGACCTGTACCGAGAGTTCGTTGCGTGAGCCGGGGGTTGTGGAGGACCAAATTACTTGGCTTCCAGAGACCGATTCCGAAATTCGAATCTACGATGCTAACGCCGATATTCCGATGCTTTTAGACCTGGAAAATGGTGGGATTATATCATCATGTGACGCCGACCAAATACCTCCGGTATCCTCCTCGTGGAAGGTGACCACCGCCCCTCCAATCGTGCTACTGGTCGACGGCTTCCCGGTCTGGGGTTGGGTGGACCTGCCCCTTGGGTCTGCGAACTATGAGTTACTAAACCTCGGAAATGAGACAGTTATTTTCTATCCCAAGACTATCGCAAGTGTTGATGCAAATCACACGATGGGATGGGGTCAAGCGAGTGGAATCACAATTCCTGCTGGTGGTTCAGCGCTGGTTAATTTGACACAAACTTTCGATGGTGAAGAAGTGATGCAAGTTGCGTGGCTTTCACTTGATGAGGTCGTTGGAATCAACAATTCCTACCAATTGAATTTCGCTGCTTGGTGCCGCGAGGGTGCGGACCTCGACCCGTTCGATGGCGAGGTTGATTGTGTCGTCGGAGATGGTGAGTGATGCGAATCGCTTTGCTTGGAGTCGGAGCGATAGGCTCGCTTCTTGCGGGTGCGCTCGCTGAAGGCGGTTGCGATTTGGTGTTGTACGCCCGCGGAGCGCGCGGCAGCGCGTTGGCTGATACCGGGCTTCTGTGGCACGGTATTGATGGTGATTCAGAACAGCATTCAGCAGAACGGTGGGTGGTGACCGATGGTGAGGTTTCAGAACCGCTTCGAGGTTGTGCAGATGTGGCAATTCTTTGCGGAAAGAGCGACTCCACTGCGGCGCTTTCTGTTGCGGCAGAAGCCTTGTTGAGGCCGGACGGAATTGCAGTCAGTCTGCAGAATGGTCTGGGTCATGCCGAGTTACTGGTCGGTCGATTGGGTCGCCATCGGGTGTTGGCTGGAAGTACCACTCATGCGGCGATGCTGATTGGGCCAGGAGAGGTGCGCTGGACTGGTGAGGGGGCGATTCGGTTAGGGTCACTCGCCGGCTCTGACTTGTCCGCTGGTGACCGTCGCGTCAGTCTGTTGTTTGATGCGCTTGAAGAGGCGGGGCTTTCGCCTGAACAGGTATTCAATGCTGAGGCGATGCTCTGGTCAAAACTACTCATCAATGTCGCAATCAATCCTTTGGCCTCAATCTGTGGAGTGAGAAACGGAGAACTTCTCTCGCGCCCAGACCTCCATCAGCAGGCTCTCGATGCGATGATGGAAGCCGCCACTGTGGCCCGTGCCGAGGGTGTTGACCTAACAGATTTTGAATTTGAGGATGAACTCAACAAT